>JADFUO010000104.1 GCA_015222115.1 Bacteroidota bacterium
AAGACTTTTTATAAGAATAGCACCACAATTTATTGTGGTGATTTTAAGGTATATAAACATTAACGCTTAGTCCGCTTCAGCGGACTTTATACTGACAAACAGACATCTATACTTAATTAAAATGAATAATAAAGAAAAAAAATATTTTGTACACGAAAGTTCATACATAGATGACAATGTCGAAATAGGTGAAGGAACAAAGGTCTGGCATTTTTCACATGTACAAAAGGGTTCTAAAATCGGAAAAAATTGTGTTCTAGGACAAAATGTAAATATCGGGAATAATGTTAAAATCGGGAATAATGTTAAAATCCAAAATAATGTTTCCGTTTACGAAGGCGTTGAATTGGATGATTACGTTTTTTGCGGACCATCAATGGTTTTTACCAATATTCTTGACCCAAGATGTGAATTCCCGCAAAGAGGTTCTGAATTTTACCATAAAACAATTGTAAAGAAAAGCGCCTCATTCGGTGCAAATTCAACAATAGTCTGCGGAAACACAATTGGAAAATATGCTTTTGTCGGAGCCGGATGTGTTGTAACAAAAGATATTCCTGATTACGGAATGGTTGTTGGAACACCCGCCAGATTGATCGGTTGGATGTGTGCATGCGGAAATAAACTTTCTTTTACCGCAACTCCCGGTTCAGAAGAGGAAGCTGGAGAATGTACAAGATGTGGGAGAAGATATAAAAAAAGAGGGGAAAAGGTGGAGGAAAAGGCTAAAGGCTAAAGGCTAAAGTAAAAAATAAAAAAGAAATAGACAATTTAGTCACCGAATCAGAAGAACTTAAAAAAATATTAGGTTCAATTTGTGCAAAAAGAAAAAGAAACTAACATGAACCTAACATGAAACCGACGGGTTAACCCGTCGGCTCACACTGGGATATGATTATTTTTTTCAAATATAAACAGATTAAAAGACTAATAAAATACTTTAAACTTTAGCCTTTAATTTTTTAGCCTTTAGCCTTTAAACTTACAACATACAAATCACAAAATTTATATAAATCTAAAAAAAAGAAAAAAATGCAATTTATTGATTTAAAAGTACAACAAAACAGAATTATTGATAATATTAATTCAAACATTGCCAGGGTTCTTGAACATGGAAAATATATCCTTGGTCCGGAAGTAAAACAGCTTGAAGAAAAATTAGCCGGATATGTCGGCGCTAAGTATGCCATTGGTGTTGCCAGCGGTACCGATGCTTTACTTATGCCTCTGATGTCTTATGGCATTGGTCCGGGTGATGCAATATTCACGGTTTCTTTTACTTTTATTGCAACTGCCGAGGTTGTAAAACTTCTCGGTGCAACACCGGTTTTTGTTGACATTGAACCGGACACTTTTAACATTGACACTAATAAACTTGAAGAAGCAATATTAAAAGTAAAAAAAGAAGGAAAACTAAATCCAAAAGGAATCATTCCGGTTGACCTTTTCGGACAACCGGCCGATTATGATGAAATAAACGCTATTGCAAAAAAATACGGGCTTTTTGTGTTGGAAGATGCTGCACAAAGTTTTGGTGCTTCGTATAAAGGCAGAAGATCATGTTCGCTCGCTGATGTTGCAGCAACAAGCTTTTTCCCTGCAAAACCATTAGGAACTTATGGCGACGGAGGAATGTGCTTTACAGACAACGAAGAAATCTATAATAAATTAACATCAATACGTATGCATGGAAAAGGTACGCATAAATATGATAATATAAGAGTTGGAATCAACGGAAGGATTGACACTTTGCAGTCTGCAATTTTATTGGCAAAGTTTGAAATTTTTAATGAAGAAGTTAATCTAAGACAAGATGTTGCGAAAAAATACAATGAAGGATTAAAAGATTTTGCAATAACCCCGTTTGTTAAAGATCATAATATTTCTGCCTGGGCACAATATTCAATTTTACATCCTGAAAGAGAGAAAATAATCAATCATCTTAAAGAATCAGGAATTCCAACTGCTATTTACTACCCCAAGCCACTCCATCTGCAAGAAGCATTTGAAGATTTAGGTTATAAATTCGGTGACTTCCCTGTAAGTGAAAAAATTGCACAGGAAATTTTCAGCCTGCCAATGTATCCTTATCTTAATAAAGAAAATCAGGAAAAGATCATTGAATCAGTGGTGAATTATAACGTTTAGGCGACTAAGTGGAATTTAATAGTAATTCAATGGTAATTCAATGGTAATTCAAT
>JADFUO010000019.1 GCA_015222115.1 Bacteroidota bacterium
CTAATTATTGTCCGTCCATAATTGTCCGAAAGTTAAAATAAATATTCAAAATTTGTTTGACTTTATGGACAGACAACTGTTTACAAGTAAAAAACGTCTGCAGATATATTATTTGCTATTATGGTTTGGATTTACCTTCTTTATCCAAATAAATTTCTTTAAGTAATAAATAATATGGGGTAATTAAATGATTTTCAAAGAGATTTCTTTTCTGTTGTTTTATGTAATTTTCATAAGCATCAGTTGTTGGAGTTAATATTATGGGATTTCCGCAGGTCACATAATACATAGTTTTGGCATAATCCGGTTCCTCAAAATTTACCAGTTCTTCATTAACCAGTTTATAAACCTTATAGCCAAGATATTTTCTGAACTTTTTCTGAGCCTTTTTAACAGAATTCATCATGTTTGAGTATATAGCTTTAAGTAAAAAACGTTCCAATGGTTTCATTTTCTTCAACAACATATCAACTTCAGAAAAAGGATTCACTTTTACCATATCATCAACTGTCTGGATTGAAAAGGGCATTTCAGGCACCCAATCCTGTGTATTGGCTATCCTATAAGCCCAGCCTCCCTTGGTAATAAATTCGAAATCATAGCTGTAAAAAAGGTTTCCGGGTTTTGGAGCTGCACTACAATATGTTTTAAATTGTACATCGTCAGGAATTTTTTCCTTACCCGTATAATATAAATATGATCGTAATAAATATGCGATTGACGCACCCTGACTATGTCCCATTATCAAATATTCTTTTATTCCTTTACCATAATATTCATTTATTTTTTCGATAATTGACGGAACCAGATAATATAAGCCAACAACCCAACCTACATGAACACTTGCATTTGATTCATTGGCAAGTTTGTATCTGAAGATTTTATTACTGTCAATTTGGAGGGCACCACAGGCCGGTATCATGCCAGCATAAAAATCCTCAAGCCATGATTCGAGCTTAAGCGTTGTTCCCCTGATACTTATCACACCTACCGAATCAGAGCTGACCCATAAGTCCCAGCGATTATCAAGCCCGACTACTTCCGATCTGTATACAATCTGGTAATTTTCGGGATCCGGGAATTTAACCACAGAATAGGAAGTATCAGACTGTTTAGCCAAAATCTCGAGCAGGCTTTTATATTCGTATGGATCAAAACCAGGTTTTAGTTTATTTTGCCCCTTGAGAGAATTAATATTCAATAATATGATAATTACAGAAAAAGTGATAAGCAGGATAAACTTTTTCATATTATAAATGATTTAATTGTTAATATTATTATTAATATATATTATTCTATAAAAAGCAATTCAATTATGCAAGTAACTATTTTTTATAATTGATCATTCAATAATTTTCCTGATGATATGATCTTATCAAGATATTTTTCATTAAGAGCTTGTTTTAGTCCTTGCATATAATTTTGATTATGCATATCTGTGCCTAAAAATTCAATCATGTTGTTATCAATAAGTTTTTCAGCAATTTTCTTAACAGGAAAAGGATAATAACCACCTAACGAAATAATATTTATCTGGAAAAACACTCCTCTGTCTTTTAAATCTTCAAACTTTTTAAAGTTGTCAAACCAGTATGAATACCTTTCGGGATGGGCAAGAATAACTTTATAGCCGGCTATCTGCAAATCAAAAATATAAGAAAGTAAATTAGGATGAGGGCTAAAAAATGAAAGCTCAATCAAAATATAATTTTCTCCAAATGTGAGTAAATTTTTTGATTTTAACTTTTCTTCAAATTTGTCATCAATAAGATATTCGGCTGCCGCATCAATTTTAATTTGTATTTCCTCATTTTTCAGAGCAGCACGTATTTCTTCGAGACCTATTAAGATTATTTCCGGAGTGCTTATAAAAAATTCACCCTGTACATGAGGTGTTATAATTAATTTTTTGTATCCAAGTTCATTTAGTTCCCTGATAAGTTCAATTGATTCTTCAATGGTTTGGGCTCCATCATCAATTCCCGGAATAAGATGAGAATGCATATCCGTTCCTAAAACCGATAAATCAATTGGATTACTTGATTTGTTAAAAAAGATGTTTTTAAAGATATTCATTAATGTATTAATAAATTTAATTTGTTCCATGTTACAAGTTTCACGTTACAGGTTTTTTTACTTGTAACTTGTAACCTGCAACATGTAACCCGCAACTGATTGTTAATTTCTATCGAAAGCAGTTTTATTTTATCCAAACTGTATTAAAAAAACCTGGTATTTTTCTCCCTCATCAATCACCGTTTTACATACTGCTGTTCATAATATTTAAGATAATCACCTGAAGTAACATTTTTCAGCCATTCCTCGTTTTCAAGATACCAGTCAATGGTTTTTTCTATGCCTTCCTCAAACTGCAATGATGGTTTCCAACCTAACTCCTTTTGCAATTTTGATGAATCAATGGCATAACGAAGGTCGTGCCCGGCACGATCTTTTACAAAAGTTATCAGTTTTTCGGATGTTCCTTCTTTACGTCCGAGCTTTTTATCCATGATTTTACAGACAACTTTAATCAAATCAATGTTTTTCCATTCATTGTGTCCGCCAATATTATATGTTTCGCCATTTTTTCCATTGTGGAAAATAACATCAATGGCTTTTGCATGGTCTTCAACATACAACCAGTCTCTTACATTTTCACCTTTTCCATAAACAGGTAGGAATTCATTGTTCTGGATATTATTAATAAACAAAGGGATTAATTTTTCCGGAAACTGGTAACTGCCATAATTATTTGAGCAATTTGAAATAACGATTGGCAATCCGAAAGTGTCGTGATAAGCTCTTACAAGATGGTCGGAACTTGCTTTTGAGGCAGAATAAGGGCTGTGCGGATCGTAGGGGGTTGTTTCAACAAAAAAGCCCTCTTTGCCCAACGAGCCGTAAACTTCATCAGTTGAGATATGATAAAAAAGTTTATCTTCAAAATTGTCTTTCCAGATATGTTTTGCAGCATTCAGAAGGTTTACCGTACCAACTATATTTGTATAAATAAATTCCGTTGGATTTGAAATTGACCTGTCAACATGTGATTCCGCAGCAAGGTGAATTACGCTGTCAAACCGGTACTTTTCGAACAAATTCATAATATAATTACCTTCAATAATATCTCCTTTGATAAACTCATAATTCGGTGAATTTTCAATGTCTTTTAAATTGGCAAGATTACCTGCATAAGTCAGATTATCAAGATTATAAATTTTATATTGAGGATATTTGTTAACAAATAAGCGGATAACATGTGAGCCGATGAAACCGGCACCTCCGGTGATTAATATTTTTTTCATAATTTTTTATTTCTCTGTCATTTATATTAAATCTTACCTTAATTATTTATTGAGTAAAGCCCTACGAAGGTTCAAACCCTCGTAAGGTTGTTTATTAAATTTTAGTCCTTGTCTATAAAGAATTGATTATTATAGACAAAACATCAAAAATCAAATAACAAATTACAAATAATATTCAAATATCAATTATCAATAACCAATACATGTTTGAATATTATGGTATTGGAGTTTTGAAATTATTTGGTATTTGGTGCTTGTTATTTGTAATTTTTTCACAATTATAACTTTATGAACGTATTCTAATTATGTATGTAAATTCTTCAAAGCCAACTCCCACTTCCAAGCCGAAAGAGTCATTTCATCAAGGTCTTTCTCAGCTTTCCATCCCAATTCATCATTGGCAAACTTTGTATCTGCCCAAACCTGCTCAACATCTCCTAGGCGGCGGTCAACAATTTTATAATTCAATTTTTCACCTGTAACCTTTTCAAATGATTTAATTACTTCCAAAACTGAAAAACCGTTTCCTGTACCAAGGTTAAAAATCTCAAAATCTTTTTTATTTTTTTTCTTTATCATTCTGTCAACTGCAATTACATGTGCTTTTGCAAGGTCAACAACATGAATGTAATCGCGGATTGCTGTACCGTCAGGAGTATTATAATCGTCTCCGAAAACTCGTAATTGTTCACGTATTCCAATTGCCGTTTGCGTGATGAAAGGCATCAGGTTGTTTGGGATTCCTATGGGCAACTCACCGATAACAGCACTTTCATGTGCACCAATCGGATTAAAGTATCTTAAGGAAATTCCTTTAATATTGGTTGATTTTACTGTATCAGCAATTATTTCTTCAGAAATTTGTTTTGTGTTCCCATAAGGTGATTCGGCCTTTTGCACAGGTGCATCTTCTGTTACGGGAAGTTCTTCCGGCTGACCGTAAACAGTGCAGGAAGATGAAAAAACAATATTTTCAATATTATTATCTTTCATTCCCTGTAAAATATTTACAAGTGAAAAAAGATTATTCCGGTAATACATCAATGGCTTTTCAACAGATTCGCCAACAGCTTTGTAAGCAGCAAAATGAATAATGCCCCGGATATCATTATGACGTTTAAAAAAATCAGTAGTCTTGTCTATATCAATTAAATCAAATTCTTCAAACTCAGGTTTTATTCCCGTAATTTTTTCAATTGAAGATAAAACATTAATATCTGAATTTGAAAGATTATCAACAACTATAACATCAAAGCCCTTTTGCTGAAGCTCAACAACTGTATGCGAACCGATATAGCCCGTTCCGCCGGTAACTAATATTCTCATCTGTTTATATTTTTGTAGTTAATTTATTTTCTGCTGCTAATAATTTTTAGAAAAATTCATGTTCAGAAATTAGAAATCCATACGGACAAGTTTGGATATTTGAAATTAGGCTGTTAAAATAA
>JADFUO010000105.1 GCA_015222115.1 Bacteroidota bacterium
ACTTGTTGTATTTCAATCCCGAGTACTCGGGAAACAATGAAACAATTGAACAATTTATTTATTAACTCTGTGAACGCTTACAATATATTTAATACCTCAAAATAAAATTCTGATAATTTTAATTTTTAAAAATATTTTTTTTAAAAGTTATTGTTATTCTAAAAAATGTGAGTAATTTTGCACCTCCCAAAAAATGATTCTGTAGCTCAGCAGGTAGAGCATCTGCCTTTTAAGCAGAGGGTCCCGAGTTCGAGCCTCGGCAGGATCACCAGAAGCCTTTCAAGACAATATTTGTAAGGCTTTTTTTTATGCTCACCTGAACAGTAATAAAAATACAATTTTTAAAATAATCATAATAAAAACATGGTTCTAAATGTTATCAATGAATATTTATATATATTTGCTTGTTAAATTTTAAATAAATAATTAAATAATGAAAATAACAATAGTTGGAACAGGTTACGTTGGTTTAGTTACCGGTGCTTGTTTTTCTGAAGTTGGTATTGACGTTACATGCGTTGATATTAATAAAGAAAAAATTGACAACCTTAATAAAGGTATTATTCCTATTTACGAACCTGGTCTTGAAAAAATGGTACACAGAAATTACGAAAAAGGAAGATTACATTTTACAACCAACCTTGCATCTACCCTGGATGAATGTGAAGTAATTTTTGGTGCTGTCGGTACTCCTCCTGATGAAAACGGTAGTGCGGATCTGTGTTATGTTATTGATGTTGCCAGAGAAGTTGGACGAAACATGAATGATTATCTGATTATGGTAACAAAAAGTACCGTACCTGTCGGTACAGCATCTAAAGTCAGGGCTGCGATACAGGAAGAATTAGATAAACGGGGCGTGGATATAAAATTTGAAGTTGCCTCAAACCCCGAATTTCTTAAAGAAGGTGCTGCTGTTGACGATTTCTTAAAACCGGATAGAATTGTAATTGGTTTAGAATCAGAAAAAGCAGAAAAAATTATGAGAAGATTGTACAAACCTTTTACAATGAGTGGGCATCCGATAATTTTTATGGATATTACATCTGCCGAGATGACAAAATATACAGCCAATTCAATGCTTGCCACAAAAATCAGCTTTATGAACGACATTGCTAATTTATGCGAGATTGTTGGAGCTGATGTTAATATGGTTAGAAGAGGAATAGGCTCGGATTCAAGGATTGGAAATAAATTTATTTATCCCGGTGCAGGTTATGGTGGCTCATGTTTTCCTAAAGATGTAAAAGCCCTGATAAAAACAGCAGAGGACTTTCATTACCCGTTGAGAGTTCTTAAAGCTGTTGAAGATGTTAATGAATATCAGAAAACCGTTATGTATGAAAAAATTGCCAAATTTTATAATAACGATTTAAAAGGTAAACGAATAGCTTTATGGGGTCTTTCATTTAAACCTCAAACCGATGATATGAGAGAAGCTTCTTCATTGGCTGTAATACGGAAATTATTGGATGCAGGTGCAACTGTTAAAGCTTATGACCCTGTTGCAATGGAAGAAGCTAAAAGAATTTTAGGTGATAAAATTGAATATGCACCCGACCAGTATGATGCTTTAATTGATGCAGATTCCTTGCTGCTTATAACCGAATGGCCCGAATTTAAATTCCCTAATTTTAATATTATCCGTAAATTATTGAAAGAACCCGTAATTTTTGATGGCAGAAATGTTTATGATGTAGAAGAAATGAAAGAAAGGAATTTTAAATATTTCTGCATCGGAATTGATACAACTAAATAAATATAATTAATAAAAATATTTTTTATGAAGAAAAAAATTTTAGTTACCGGAGGTGCCGGATTTATTGGTTCTCATCTTTGTGTACGTCTGTTAAATGAAGGAAACGAAGTAGCTTGTCTTGACAACTATTTTACAGGACAGAAAAGAAACGTTATAAATTTAATTGATAACCCATACTTTGAACTTATTCGCCATGATATTACAATGCCTTACTTTATTGAGGTTGACGAAATTTATAACTTAGCTTGTCCCGCATCGCCAATTCATTACCAGTATAATCCGATTAAAACAATAAAAACATCTGTTTTGGGTGCAATTAATATGTTGGGATTGGCAAAACGTATCAAGGCAAAAGTATTACAGGCATCAACAAGTGAGGTTTATGGCGACCCTGAAATTCATCCCCAACCTGAGAGCTATTGGGGACATGTTAATCCAATCGGTACAAGAGCATGTTATGATGAGGGAAAAAGATGTGCCGAATCCCTGTTCGTAAATTATCATAAACAAAATAATGTGAGAATTAAAATAATCAGGATTTTTAATACTTACGGTCCAAAAATGCATCCGAGCGACGGAAGAGTTGTATCAAATTTTATTGTTCAGGCATTAAAAGAAGAAGATATTACTATTTATGGTGACGGAAAACAAACAAGAAGCTTTCAGTATATAGATGATCTTATTGAAGGTATGATAAGATTAATGAACACAGGAGAAGATTTTATCGGTCCTGTAAATGTTGGCAACCCTGATGAATTAACAATGCTGAAATTAGCCCAAAAAGTGATAGAACTTACAGGAACTAAATCTAAAATTGTTTATCAACCATTGCCTGCTGATGACCCGATGCAAAGAAATCCTGATATTACTTTAGCAAAAAAAGTACTGAACTGGGAACCAAAAATTAATCTTGAAGAAGGGCTTATCAAAACAATAGAATATTTTAAATCAATAGTTTAGTAATGCATAACATACTTGTAACCGGCTCAAACGCGCAGTTGGGAAATGAAATCCTATAATTAGCTACATCATATCCTTTC
>JADFUO010000106.1 GCA_015222115.1 Bacteroidota bacterium
AGATTTTCGTTATATGAAGACCTTACTGTTAATGAAAATATCAGGTTTTATGGAGGGATTTACGGATTATCAGCCAGAGAAATTAAAAATAAAACAAACTTTTACCTGAAAAAATTAGACCTTGAAAATTCTAAAGATAATATTTTAAGCTCATTGCCTTTGGGATGGAAACAGAAACTGGCATTTTCAATAGCGGTTATGCACGAGCCGAAAATAGTTTTTTTAGATGAGCCAACCAGCGGTGTTGACCCTATAACCAGACGACAATTCTGGGATATGATTTATGAAGTGGCAAACAACGGAATAACTATTTTTATTACCACACATTATATGGACGAAGCAGAATATTGCCAGCGCATTTCCATTATGGTTGACGGAAAAATTAAAGCTTTGGATACACCAAAGGCTCTGAAAATGAAATATAATGCAACATCAATGGAAGAAGTGTTTTTGAAAATTGCCAGAATAAACGTTAAACGTTAAATGTTATATGTTAATAGTTATAAATTTACTTAGAATAGTCTGTGTATAAACTATTTAAATTTAGGTTACAACTAAAATAACATATAACATATAACGTATAACCAATAACCCGCTATCTATGAACAGATTTTGGTCATTTGTTAAAAAAGAGTTTTTCCACATTTTTCGTGACACCAGAACCATGCTGATATTGTTTGGTATGCCAATAGCCCAGATTTTAATTTTTGGTTACGTGGTTACTAATGAAATCAAAGATGTAAGGATAGGTATTTATGACCAATCAAAAGATGAGGTAACACGTGAAATCACAAATAAAATACTTTCTTCAGGATATTTTTTATTAGATAATAATTTGAACACAGATAAAAATATTGAAGAAATTTTTAAAGAAGGGAAAGTAAAAGAAGTAATAATTTTTGAACCTGATTTTGCAAAAAAACTGATTTCAAACGGGTCGGCAGCAATACAACTGATTGCTGATGCTTCGGATGCAAATACTGCAAATTTAATAGTAAATTATACTCAGGCAATTATCTTTGATTATATTAAAAAGAAAAATGCAGGTATTCAATATCCCTTACAAATAATTCCCGAAGTAAGAATGTTGTATAATGAAGAACTCAAAGGTGTGTATATGTTTGTTCCCGGAACTATGGCATTGATATTAATGTTGATTTCAGCAATGATGACATCAATTTCTATTGCAAGAGAAAAAGAACTGGGCACAATGGAAGTTTTGCTTGTCTCACCATTACGGCCGGCACAGATTGTTCTTGGTAAAGTAACTCCTTATGTTGTATTATCATTTATAAATGCAGTAACAATTATTTTACTCGGATATTTTGTTTTTAACGTTCCTGTTAAAGGAAGTATTGTTTTGTTACTTGCAGAAAGTATGTTGTTTATTCTTTTGGCATTGTCCATAGGTATTTTTATATCTACAGTAATTAAATCCCAGCAAATGGCTATGTTTATTTCAATGTTTGCATTAATGATGCCTACTATTCTTTTGTCGGGTTTTATTTTCCCGATAGAAAACATGCCTGAAATTTTACAATGGCTTTCTTATATTATTCCGCCCAGATGGTTTATTATTATAATTAAAAATATAATGCTGAAAGGCTCAGGTTTTCTTTATGTATGGAAGGAAACCTTGATTTTATCAGTAATGATAATATTTTTTATCGCATTAAGTATAAAGAAATTTAAAATACGCTTGGAATAATATGCGAACGATTTTATATATATTACAAAAAGAATTTATCCAGATTTTCAGGAATAAAGTAATGTTGCCGATTATCTTTATTCTTCCTATTGTCCAGTTGGTTGTGCTTGTATTTGCAGCAACAATGGAAATGAAGCATATTGATATGTTTATTGTTGATAAAGACCTCTCAACTACTTCAAGGCAACTGGTTAATAAATTTGAAGGTTCTCCTTTTTTCTTTATTAAAAAATGCTCATTTTCAATTAAGGAAGCTAAAAATGAATTATTAAAAGACAAAGCTGATATTATTCTAAATATACCCTCAGGTTTTGAGGAATCACTTATTAAAGAAAATAAATCAAAAATTCAGTTATTGATTAATGCAATCAATGGTACTGCTGCCGGATTAATAAATTTTTATGCTACATCAGTTATTTCCGATTTTAATAAAAATTTGTTATCAGAGCAAATATACATTACACCCCATAAAATACCTGAAAATATTAACATTATATATTCATACTGGTATAATCCCGAATTGAATTATAAAATTTATATGCTTCCTGGTATTTTAGTTATATTGGTAACTATTATCGGAATGTTCCTTTCTGCTCTTAATTTAGTTCGTGAAAAGGAAATGGGAACTATTGAGCAAATAAATGTTACACCTATTAAAAAATATCACTTTATTATCGGGAAACTATTACCTTTTTGGTTTATTGCATTATTTGAACTGGCATTCGGTTTAACAGTCGGTAAATTGTTGTTTAACATACCGATTGTCGGAAGTTTACCGCTTTTATTTGGATTCGCATCGGTTTATTTAGTTGTAGTACTTGGGATCGGTTTATTTATTTCAACTGTTTCAAATACACAGCAGCAGGTAATGTTTCTGTGTTTCTTTTTTATGATCATTTTTATTTTAATGAGCGGCCTTTTTACACCTACCGAAAGTATGCCCGAATGGGCGCAGCAAGTAAATATTATAAATCCGTTTGCTTATTTTATGAAAGTAATCAGAATGATTCTTTTAAAAGGCTCTGGTTTTATTGATATAAAAAACGAATTTATTACACTTGGTATTTATGCCATAATAATTTTAAGTTTGGCTGTTTGGAGATATAGAAAGGTTGCCTGAATAATACTCATCCGATGACTTCGGAGTCATCGGATGAGTTATGGAAATTGTTTTTAACAAACTAATTCTTTAAAGTCCGAAAATTTCAGAACAAATTTCCGTTGGGAATTCAATGTCATATTGAACATACGTGCTATATTCAATGAGGAATTCATGTTCGTGCCATTCACCATTAGCATAAACACCAATAATATAAGTTTCACCGAGTTCAACGCCACATATTTCACCATATCCATTAATTACTTCAAACCACCTGAAGCACCAATCATTCCATTTTCTGACCCAATAGCTAAGAGTCGGACGGATTATAATTTCAGGATGGCTTGCACAAAACCCTGTAATTTCTACATCTACGGTTGTTCCCATTGATTCTGCATAAAAATAAACGTATAATTCGTCAGGAGCGCAAAGATTTTCGTAGTAATAAACATCCGTTTCTGTATAAACACCATAGCATTGGCTTGAATAGTAAGTATTAACTGGGAAATATGCAGGAGCATTCCAGAATATTACAGGTTCACCATGACAGGCATGAAACCATGATCTCATTAATAGTGTATTGTTGTATGGGTTACGGGCATCAGCTTGCCACCAGTAACAATCGCAATAATACTCTTCGCTTTCAAAATATATATGCAAACCTTCGTAGCACCACCATTCCCACCACCACCAGTCCCAGTTCCACCAGGTAAGGTGCCATAGTTCGCTTGTAACTTCATAGGTTCCTTTATTTGTTAAAACAATTGTATCAACAGTTTCATAAGCCCATTCTCCAGTTCCTTCATTGTAGCTCCAGAGTGGGATTGTATCACCATCAGCTATACCTGTCTGGGAGTCTGAATTATAAGTTTCTTCAGGCACTACGGCGGTTAATTCCAGTGGATTAACTTCAACGATTGCAGCTTCATCCCCGTCTCCATCAAAAATATCAAGTGACACAAAACCTGCTGAGAAGAAAAATACATTTTGTTCAGAACCATCTGGCATAGTGGCATAAGCACTAAGACCGCCCGGAAATGATAATAAGGATTCATCTTCCATATTACTGAAATGTATAAGTGTAATTTCCAATTGACCGACTAAAGGTTCTTCTTCTGCGTTTTTTAATATTGTTCCAGCGGGAATGAATAATCTTGCTTCACCTCCAGGAGTTGAAATATTAATATTGCCGGTAACTTTGCCCTCCGTGTCGGTTGTTCCACTATTATCAACAATTTTTGTTACGCCATTCGGGAGGTTGTTGAAATCAACCATATAAATTTCATACATAAATTTTCCTTCGTTTATAATCGTTATATTCTTACTTGTGCTAATGTATCCGTTCAAATGCGCAACAACTGAAAATGTTACAGGATTCTCCTTTGTGGGAACAGCGTCAGGATCTAAAGCAAGACTAAGAAAACCCTTAACACTTGAATAACTGGATTTCTGTAAACCGATATTGTCAATCACATCATCAGCATTTGGGCCGGATATAGTGACTTGAACATTTTTATTGTTTTCCCAACCAATTAATTCGCCGGTTTTTGCATCAATAAACTGTATGGAAAAGGTTGTTTTAATTGGATCAAAATTTACAATAAGCTTAATTCCTTCTGTGGGATTTGTTGCTTTTTTACAAGATGGAGTAAATAAAACCAAGGCTATCAATAAGCCCATTGTTAATCTGATAAAAAATAATGTTTTTAATTTCATAATTTATTAGTTTTAAATTGTTATTATAATATTTTAAAAGATAATTGAAAAGTTATAATAGGATATATGCTAAAATCACTCATATTGTCATCAATTATTTTTTCTTGTTCTTTGGAAGCAGTTGGTGTTATCATGCCTGTTGCAGTCATATCAGTACTTGGTGAACCCCAATAAATGGCACCGATTTCAAAGTTGAATGAAACAACTTTGCTGTCGGAAATTGGTTTTCCAAAACCAATACCAAGGTAAGGGCAAATTTTATTTGGAGTTATTACAATTTCAAGCTTACCTATTTCATCAGGAGGTATATGTAGTTTGCCGATAGTATATGATTTAGTCGGAGTTCCTTTGATTATTTCCTCTGAAAAATTGTAATAAACGCCGGCTGTCAAATGTATTTTATTTGCAAAGAACCAATCACCCAAAAGAGTAATAGCGCCTAATTTAATTTTTGCCTCTCCGTCAACTTCTAAATCTTCGTAAGTTTTATTATATTTAATATTGGTATAATTTCCTCCTGCCCTGATACTGAATGAACGGCTGAATGATTTAACTAATTCTAAACCGGCTCCAAATGAACCGAGTTTTACCCCGATCGCCCATCCCGGTGAAAATTCCGAAACGTTTGTAACTTCTACTTCACCTTCCTGAGAATAAAGCGAATAAGGTAAAGAAATTAAGCTGATAAATAAACTTAATAAGATAATTTGAATTGTTTTTTTGTTTTTCATAACTATAAAATTTTAGTTAATATTACATTATTACGAATATATAGTTTAATGTATGTGTTTTGAGCGTATACAGTATCATTCATATAGATAAAAAAACTCTTTCTGAAAAATAAACACAAGTAACACTTTGTAATACTATCATAATATTATTTTATGACAATCATTTTCTTTGTATCTGATAATTTTCCATTTATCAGTAATGAATAGTAGTAAATGCCTGCGGGTAAATCATTTGCATTAAGTTCAACTTTATGCAACCCTTTTTCCTTAAAAGCTTCGTTTATTGCCTTTACTTCTATTCCAAGATGATTAAACACTTTTATGTGTACCGATCCCAATTCAAAAAGTTTGTAATAAATAGTTGTAGTATTTGAAAACGGATTGGGTATGTTTTGTGATAATTCTCCCGCTTTCAAGGTTTCAAGGCTGTTTTGCAATGCATGATTTTTCTTATCTACAGGCAATAGAGACAGTAGATAATCGCGTTTTTCACTGAATTCTTTCATTGATTTTGGTATGTGTTCAAGCATTTTTCCTGTATAACCGGCTTTATTTCCACTATTATTCATCAGAAAATAAGTATAACCCAAATCAATAATTGCAAATATGCTATCTTCAGTCCTTTCCGGATTTTGTATCACATCTTCGTACCAATATATTGCCGTTTGCCAGTTTTCAAGCTTTACATCACATTTATTTGCCATAAAATCTCCAAGTTTAGCTAATGATGAATCTGCCTGAATGCTATCATTTGTTCTGTAGTATAGCATTAAGCTGTCATAATTATTCGTGACAAATTTCTCTAAAGCAAAAAGGTCTTTCATTGCTGCAAGTGAATAATAAGATTCAGGATATTGGTTTATCAATAATTGAAAACTGTCCTTGGCCTGGGCATAAAACTCAGCTTCAAACAGGTCTTTTGCATTTTTATATATTGCTTCATCCGGATCTGGAATGGGCATACTCGGACACCATATAGGTAAATAACCATAACCATTCACAGGATATAGATCTTCTTCTGCGACAAAATTATCACCCCAACAATTATAACGAACATCTCTATATATATCTCTACTCAAATCATGATAAACTAACGGATCAAGAGGGTTACCCAGATTATCTTCATCAATTATTTCATTATACCTGAAATACCATGGAAAACTTTGTTTTGAGGCATATACCTCGTAATCCGTATTATCGATTATTTGCTGGGTTCCGGCAATAGGATCACCACATAAAGCTATATTGCTGTTATCAAACAACCTAACCCCATAATTGTTGTTGTGGATATAATTACCGCCAATTGATGCCGTTGAGTTGTAAATATAAAGTCCTGTTATGCAGTTGTTATATATTTCATTCTCGCAAATATTTTGGTTTCCCGAGATTCCGTTTCCTGCATTAATTATTTGTATCCCATTATAAAATCCATTAATATTGTTGTTAGTAATAAAAAACTTATCGTACCACCATAAATCGATAGCGGCTCCTATATGAGTATCACTAAAGAAATTACAATTGTTGACTGTCGCAGTAAATAGATCATTAGTCGAAAAATTTATAAGATGAAGCCAGGTACGGTTGAATGTAGTGTAGGTAACTGTTACATTGCCGAGTTGTGAATGAACTAATTGACAATTATTAAAAGTTGAATTGGAAATATTAAGGCTGCTACAAAAGCTAATCAATTGGCATTTTTCAAAAGTAGTGTTGTTAAAAACTGCCTGCATCTCATTGTTTAACAAATTTAAATCCCATATCCCGCCGGAGGATGTGAAAGTAACATTTTGGCCAATTTCTAACATACCGTACACGATAAGCTGATTGTTGTAATCTATTCCGGTTATTGTCAAATTATCTTCCAATATCATGGAAGCATCAGACCAAACTTTGATTTGGGCATTTTCATTGCCCGTATAAAGACCTGTGCCGTTTTCAAATGTGAGATTTACAGTTGGATCAATTTTCAGATTGCCGCCTATGAGATAATTTCTGCTTTCAACAGTTTGTGTGGCTTCAACATGTCCTGCAATACCACATAAAGAAAGCAAGTCTTCATTAAATGAAATATCTGTAAATTCCTGTGGATCTTCAGGATCCAATCCTGTTAAATAAGGATTGTAATAATATCCGTCATCGCTCCACGTATCAAGGCTATTGGAGTAAAAAAAAGCTTCTTCCATTTGTACATAACCATCTCCATTAATATCAGGGTCAAAATCTCCTGGATGGTCTTCCAAGCCTGTTATTGTTGTAAATGGAAAAGACCCAACTTCATAAGATTCCTCCCAGGGTAATTCGTCATCAGGATAATATCCACGAGCTGCGGCAGTCCAATAATATACAAATTCATCATAGTTGCCACCTGTGATCCACATTTCCGCCCAAGACGATTCATCATCTGATGCAGTTTGTATAGACCTGTTTTTACAGCTTACATCGTACGTTGTGTAATCCGACAATTCAGTATAAAAACCTCCAATTTCACATGGTTCCATTACAACAATTATTTGAGCACAGTTTATGCCCACAAGGTATTCTGCCAGTTCAAAATCACCAAGATCATCACCGGGAAGATTAACATAGGAATGCCCACCACTCATGTAACCATGATCATCAATAAAAATAAAAAGCTGATCTTCGGGGCCTAACTCGGGTATCTCCGGCGAAGTGTTTTCGCCTGACATCTCCTGAAAAGTGTGGTGGATGGTTGTTTTATAGGCATCATAATCAATATCGTCTGATGGTTCTTCTGGTCCATCTAAATCATCACCAAAAGTGCTGTAACCATATACATAATGCACGAAAATATTATCTTTTGTATAGCCATACACATCGAGCAGAGTGCAATAAATAGCTGAAATATCATTCCAATAACGATTCAAATCGCAACCGTTTATAATTACAGCGTATAAATTAGGATTAGGGTCGAGTCCGTCAATAACTGCATCAGGATTGAGTGGTAAATCAACCGGTGTTGGCCTTGGCATCGCCGAAATAGTAGTATAAGCAGTTTCCCAATCAACCGGGAAAAAGTCTTCATTAACAATTTGATATGCCCCAGTGGCTTCATCTACAAAAATATACCTGCAAGGGTGTGCCCAGTTTGCAAAAGGCCTGTCATCAACAAAATACACCCAGTTGGACGAATAAGGCAGTTCAACAGTTTCATTGTTTTCCAGAAAAATTGTAAACTGTCCTGATTTAGTTTCATCTAACATAAAAACATCTATTTGATCAAGTTCACCGGATAGTACCTGGTCTGTCTCTTATACACATCTCCGAG
>JADFUO010000107.1 GCA_015222115.1 Bacteroidota bacterium
AAAAAAAAGGTTGGCAACCCTTGTTTTTTTTTATTTTTTTTGCAGCTTATTTATAAATATTTACCTTTGCACCCAATTTTTTAAAGAATAATAATTTAATGATAAATATAACATTACCGGATAATTCGGTTAAACAATTCGAAAAAGGAGTTACTGCTTTGGAAATTGCGAGAAGCATTAGCGAAGGTTTGGCAAGGAATGTTTTAGGTGCAAAAGTAAATGACGAAATATGGGAAGCAACGCGTCCGATCAATTCCGATGCAAAACTTAAGCTCTTGACATGGAATGATGATGAAGGTAAAGCTGTTATGTGGCATTCTTCTGCACATCTGATGGCAGAGGCAATTGAAGCATTATATCCGGGTGTTAAATTTGGAATAGGACCAAATATTGAAAATGGTTTTTATTATGATATTGATTTAGGAGATAAAATCATCTCTGAAAATGATTTCAAAAAAATTGAAGATAAGATGCTTCAATTTGCAAGAGAAAAACAAAAGTTCTCAAGAAAGGAAGTTTCAAAAGATGATGCAATAAAATATTTTACCGAAAAAGGTGATGATTATAAGCTTGAGTTGATTAATGAGTTGGTAGACGGCGAGATAACTTTTTACGCATCCGGGAATTTTATTGATTTGTGCCGTGGTCCTCATTTGCCTGATACAAGCCCGATTAAAGCCGTTAAACTTTTAAATATTGCAGGAGCTTACTGGAGAGGTGATGAAAAACGTAAACAACTTACCAGGATATATGGAATAAGTTTTCCAAAGCAAAAAGAATTAACACAGTACCTGCATTTGCTTGAAGAAGCTAAAAAACGCGATCACAGGAAGATTGGAAAGGAGCTTGAACTTTTTACTTTTTCACCAAGGGTTGGTCTTGGACTGCCTTTATGGCTGTCAAAGGGAACTGAATTAAAAGACAGGCTTGAGGGTTTCTTAAAAAATGTCCTGAAAAAACGGGGATATGAGTTGGTTTCATCCATGCACATCGGGAATGTAAACTTATATAAGCTGTCTGGTCATTATGATAAATTTGGTGAGGACTCCTTTCAACCCTTTTCAACTCCGGTTGAAGATGAGAAGTTCATGTTAAAACCCATGAATTGTCCACATCATTGTGAAATATACAATTTCAAACCACATTCATATAAAGACCTACCGATTCGTATGGCAGAATTCGGCACTGTTTATCGTTATGAACAAAGCGGGGAATTGCATGGATTAACCCGTGTTAGAGGGTTTACACAAGATGATGCTCATATTTTTTGTCGTCCCGAGCAGGTAAAAGAAGAATTTATAGCAATAATTGACCTTGTTCAATATGTTTACAGGGTTTTGGGGTTTAAGGAATTTGTAACACAGATTTCTTTAAGGGATACTCAAAGCAAAGAAAAATATATTGGCAGCGACGAGAACTGGGAAAAAGCTGAAAAAGCAATTGTTGAAGCTGCAAAAGAAAAAGGATTAGAATCAAAAATTGAATACGGCGAAGCTGCGTTTTATGGACCCAAGCTTGATTTCATGATAAAAGATGCTCTTGGCAGGAAATGGCAGCTTGGAACTATACAGGTTGATTATAACCTTCCTGAGCGTTTTGATTTAACTTATACCGGGAGTGATAATCAAAAGCACAGACCTGTAATGATTCACCGTACAATTTTAGGCTCAACCGAACGAGTGATTGCTGTTTTGATTGAGAATACAGCCGGTAAGTTCCCGTTATGGCTTACACCCGAACAGGTTATTATATTGCCAATCAGCGAAAAATATCATAATTATGCGAAAAAAGTTTTAAATTTGTTAAATAATTACGAACTTCGCAGCCTCATTGACGAGAGAAGTGAGAAAACCGGAAAAAAAATCCGTGATGCAGAATTGCAAAAAATCCCATATATGTTGATAGTAGGGGAGAAGGAAGAAAATGAAAATACAGTTTCTGTCAGAAAACAAGGCAAAGGCGATTTAGGAACTTATGAAATTGAAGATTTTGCAAAACTTGTTAATGATGAAATAAATGAATTGATTACCTGATTAATTTTATCCTGAGTACTCGGGAGTGATTTAAGATTTAAGATTAGAACTTTAAATAAATCTAAATTCTAAAATTTCAATTATAATCAGATATCTTAGCTAAAAACGATTACATAGTAACTAATAACTAATAACATATAACGTATAACTAAAAAATAGGAGGAACAAAATATAGCAAAATATTTCAACAGAAATGGATATAAAAGAAATTTCAGAAGAAAAGAATATCCCCATAGAATCAATGAAAGAATTTTATCACCTGTTGTAAGGATAGTAGGTGATAATATTGAAACAGGTATATATCAGTTAAAAGAAGCATTGGATATTGCTAATGATTTGGGTCTTGATTTAGTAGAAATATCTCCTAATGCCAGTCCGCCTGTATGTAAAGTTATTGATTACAAAAAGTATCTGTATGAACAAAAGAAAAAACAAAAAGAGATAAAAGCTAAATCCGCGAAAGTAATTTTAAAAGAAATCAGATTAGGACCCAATATTGATGATCATGATTTTAATTTTAAATTAAAACATGCCCAAAAGTTTTTACAGGATGGTGCTAAAGTTAAAGTAGATGTGTTTTTTAAAGGTCGTTCAATTATTTATAAAGAAAAAGGTGAAATTATTCTTTTAAGATTTGCTCAGGAATTGGAAGAATTTGGCAAAGTTGAAAATTTGCCAAAGATGGAAGGTAAAAGAATGATTATGATCATTGTTCCTAAAAAGTAAATTATTAATAAACTATATAAAACAAACAGTAATGCCAAAAATGAAAACCAAATCCGCTGCCAAGAAAAGATTTGCAGTTACGGGTAGCGGTAAGATTAAAAG
>JADFUO010000108.1 GCA_015222115.1 Bacteroidota bacterium
AACTTGTATTCATCCAGCAATATTGATGCAATGCTTCCTGCACCAAAACCAAGAATCAGAACATTTTTTATTTTTTCTTCTTTAAGATTAATTTTTCTAAATATCTTTTGAAAAGCTTTATGTAAACCACCGTAAGAATAATTTACATTCTTTGAATTAAGAATATATTTTCCTTTTTCTTTTTTGATTTCAAGATAAGGATTAATTTGGCTGCTTGTTTTTTCAATAGTTTTATCATCAAAAAAACTTTTAATAAAAACCTTGATATTATCTGGAAATTTCATTATATATATTTAAAAAAAAGCTGCCCCAACCAGACAGCTTTGCAATTATTATCATTACACTATATACTTAACATAGATAAACCGGAAATCATAAATTACAAATTATAAAAATCAAAACTTGTCCATATGAAGCGAAGCAAATCCGTATGGATGGATAAACTCCAAATTCTAATTTTTTAAACTCAAAACTAAGGGACTATCTTATTAAAGTAAGCGTTCCTTTTTTCTCAACAGTTTTTCCGGCACTTTCCGATTCGGAATAATCTGAATATTTTACAACCCAAACATAAACATCCTTAGGTGCGGGTTTTCCTTTAACCATTCCATCCCAGCCCTCATTTACGTCATTTGTTTTAAAAATCAATTGTCCCCATTTATTATAAATATACATAGTAAATCCAGGAATATTTGTTGAAGAGGTTATTACGGTAAATTCATTATTACCATGGACACTGTTAGGGTTAAATGAATTTGGTAAATAAAATATTGTTACTTGCACTTTCATCATTATTTCGTTTGAAAATGCAGGATTGGGTGTTGAACATGGTTCAGAAGGAATTAACCTGCATGTAACAATCTGATCTTTATAAATTGATGATGTTGTAAAAGTGTTTGACGGACCTGACTGAACTATTGTTCCGTCAATCATCCATTCATAAACCGGATTACCGCCCGGATTTTGTGCTATTGCAGTAAATACAACTGAATATCCGGGATATATTGGATTTTCCGAAACGGATATGCTTATATCAACTGCATAGCTCTCCAATACATCAACATCTGTTGAAACAGAGTCGCTGCAATTATATGGACTTGTTGTAACTTTAACCGAATAAGTTCCTGCATCAGATAAATTTACATTATTAATAACAGGATTTTGAACCGTACTTATAAAGCTGTTAGGACCTTCCCACAAATATGAAGCATTGTCAATATCACATGTCATTTGCAGATCATCACCTTCGCAAACAGGCGTATTGCTTGATGCCTGAGCAATTACCTGTTCACCATAATTTTCAATAATTACCGGATTACCGGCATATATGGTTATACATTCTGCATCATCCTTAATAAAAATATTATATATTCCGGGCGAAATATTACTAAATATATTATTTCCCTGCCAGTTATTTCCATTATCTATTGAATACAGGATAATACCAAATCCGCCCGAAGCTTCAATTTCAATGCTTCCATTTGAAAATTCACAAGTTGCATCAGAATAAGTTATATTATCAATTAATGCACCACCTACGTTATTTATCTGAAAAGGACCGGCAAATGATTCGCATAATAATTCATCAGTAACTTTTAAAGTATAAATACCCGGTAAAATCCCGGTAAGGTCAAGTTCATTTCCAACAGGATTTCCAATATTATCTGTCCATTCATAAGTTAATGCAGAGCTTCCAAAAACTTCCAAACCTGTGATGCTTCCATTGGATTCTCCGCATGTTGCATCGGAAATTGATATATTTGAATCATTAATTTCAGGACCGGCGATGTCATCTACCTGATAAGGTCCTGCAAAAGATTCACAGGAATTCTCATCAGTAACTTTCAAATTATAAATTTCTGCCGGAACATCAATAAGGTCAGGTTCGGTTCCAACCGGATTTCCGCCGCTATTAGTCCATTCATACGTTAATTCCGTTGATCCTGAAACAATAATGTTAACAATAAATCCATTACTGTTCCCACATGAAGCACTGACGATTACCATATTTCCGTCAAAAATTACAGGGGCAGGATAATCACTAATTTCGTAAGTATTTGAAAATGACTCACAGGAGTTTTCATCCGTAACTTTTAAATAATAAA
>JADFUO010000109.1 GCA_015222115.1 Bacteroidota bacterium
ATAACTATTGATTACATTTCATCAGAAACGCTTAATTTTTTTCTGCCTTTTGCTCTTCTTGCATTAATAATTTTGCGTCCTTTAGCAGTTGACATTCTTTCTCTGAATCCGTGCTTATTTTTTCTTTTTGTGTTTGATGGTTGAAAAGTTCTCTTTGTTGACATTTTTTATTTTTTTTTGGAGTGCAAAAATATATCTTTTTTTAGTTCCTGCAAAATTTTAGAAGTATTTTATTTCGATTTTTAAAAACTACTACTCATCCGATGACTCCAAGTCATCGGATGAGTAGATATATAATAACCAAACAATAATATCCTTTTTCTATATTGTCAGCTTATTTTCCCGGAATATTCTTAAGTATCTCAACAAGAAAATCCCAAAATTTTTCAACTGTCGTAATATTAACCATTTCATCCGGTGAATGAGGATTTCTGATAGTAGGACCAAAAGATATCATATCCCAGTTTGTATATACAGCACCCAAAATACCACATTCCAAACCTGCATGAATAATTTTCACTTCAGGAATTTTTCCATACATTTTAAAATACACATCTTTCATTTCTTCTAAAATCGGGGAATCAACATTAGGTTTCCATCCGGGGTAAGCACCTGAAAATTCAGGTTTACCGCCAACAGATTTGAACACATCATAAAATTCCTTTGCAACTTTATCCCTGTCACCATCAATAGCACTTCTTTGTAAAGAAGCTACTTCAATAACTCCGTTTCCTGATTTTATGATAGCCAGGTTTGTTGATGTTTCAATAACTTCAGGCATATCTTTATTTACGGCTATTACACCATTGGGGCAATTGTCAACTGCCTTAAACAGATTATTTTGAGTTTCTTCATCAATCAAAAATTCAGGTATATCAGTTTTTTGAATCTTAATACAAAATCCCGGGTCAATTTCTTTTAATGATTCTTTGATTTTTTCAGCATATTCTGCAACAAATCCTTCAAAATCTTTTTTGTTTGAATCAGGAACTACAACTGTTGCAAAAGCTTCTCTTGGAATTGCATTTCTGAGGCTTCCGGCATCAATTGATGCTAATCTCAAACCAAATCTATCAGATGCTTCAAGAAATAATTTATTAATTATTAAACATGCATTACCTCTGCCCAAATGTATGTCAAGCCCTGAATGACCGCCTTTTAAACCGGCAACATTGATTATATATGCAGTCATATCAGCAGGCACTGATTTTTCTTTATAATGAAATTTAACAATGGTATCAACACCGCCGGCACAACCGATATATAATTCACCTTCATCTTCCGAATCAAGGTTTATAAGTATATCGCCGTCAAGCCAGCCGGGTTTTATTCCGTTAGCACCTGTCATACCTGTTTCTTCGTCAGTAGTTAGTAAAACTTCAACCGGTCCATGTGGTATATCGGTTGATTCCAGAATTGCCATAGCAGCGGAAGCACCAATTCCATTATCAGAACCAAGCGTGGTTCCTTTAGCTTTTACCCAGTCGCCATCAATATAAGGTTGAATAGGGTCATTATCAAAATCATGTTCCACATCACTGTTTTTTTGTGGAACCATATCAAGATGTGCCTGCAAAACAACTGTTTGCCTGTCTTCCATGCCTTTGGTAGCAGGTTTCTTAATAATTACATTTCCAATTTCATCAATTTTTGTTTCAAGACCAAGGTCTTCGCCGAATTTCTTAGCAAATGCCTGTATTCTTTCTTCATTTTTTGATGGTCTCGGAACATTACACATGTCTTTAAAAATCCTCCATAATGCGGCAGGTTTTAATTCTATGATATCTTTACTCATTATTTTTTCTCCTATTTATTTGATTTAATTATTTTAATACTAAACGCATTATACTTTACAAATTTCGAAAAAGCAAAATATGCGGCTATCTGTATGTTATGTTTGAAAATTTTGGCATTCTCAATTTCTATCAGTATAATTAAAATTAACGGGCAAATTTATAAAATATTTTAACTCATTCTCAGATATGATTAGGTTGTCTTAAAAGTTATACACATCCGTACGGATGTGTATAACTTTTATTATAATTAAGAATAATAAACAAGCTTTATTCAATATTCGCTTGTGTTTCGGCTTCCATTACTTGTTCGGGTTTTTCTCCTGAAGGTAATTCAAGTCCATAACCTTGTTTCTTGTCTGCTTTCTTCAATAATAATGCAAGATAAACCGAGATTACTCCTAATACAACCAGCATAAGTATCGGAATAGTGTAATTATACGGAGGTATTTCACCTGTTTTTTGCATAGTTGCTATTGTCTTACTGATTGTTTCATTAGACATTCCCTGAGCTACTAAACTATCTTTAATACTTTGAATTTTAGCAATAACATCAGGGTTAACCATATCCAAAACTTTTCCAATACCCCAGAAGAATGCTGCCAGGCCATAGTTCTGTATTGTGAACATGGTGGCATAAGCAGTTCCTAAGCGGCTTTCTACAACAATTTTCGCAACAGAGGGCCACA
>JADFUO010000110.1 GCA_015222115.1 Bacteroidota bacterium
ATGTGGCAAAGAGCAGATAAAAGGAATGTATGAATATGATGTAAATTTATTTAGCCGAAAATAATTATTATTCATTAAAAAGAAACGGATTAGTATGAGTTTGCCTGAAAGACATATAAGCGATTTTAATAAAATTGTCCAACTAATTAAAAATGAATGATATTAATTATGAAAAACTTTACCCATCAAATATTTAGAAGTATTATTATTATACTTTTTTTAATCCTTGGTTTCCAAACCCTGATTGCTCAAGAGAATAAGAATTATAAAATTGCCTGTATTGCATTTTACAATCTTGAAAACTTATTTGATACTATTAATAATGAAGGTGTTAATGATGTGGAATTCACTCCTGCCGGAAAAAGCCATTGGACAAGCGATAAATATCAAAAAAAACTGACCGTAATAGCTGAAGTGATTTCGCAAATAGGCACTAACCTCACACCTGGCGGACCTGCAATAATCGGTGTTTCAGAAATTGAAAACAGGGGGGTTCTTGAGGACTTAATTGATGAACCACAATTAAAGCCACTTAATTATCAAATAATCCATTATGATTCACCCGACAGACGAGGTATTGATGTGGCTTTACTTTACCAACCAAAGTATTTTAAGATTACAGGAAGTAAAAGTCACAGATTGATAATTGAAGAAAAAGGTAATTTTTTTACACGGGATCAATTACTGGTTTCAGGTATTCTCGACAATGACACACTTCATATTATTGTCAATCATTGGCCCTCAAGACGAGGAGGTGAAAAACGTTCGCAACCCTTGCGAATTGCAGCCGCCGACCTCAGTAGAAAAATTATTGATTCTCTCTGCACAATTAATTCCAACGCTAAAATCATCCTCATGGGCGACCTGAACGATAACCCGAACAATCAAAGTATAAGGAAGCATTTAAGAGCTAATGGAGATATTGATAACCTGAGAACAGGCGAACTTTACAATCCTATGGAAAAACTATATAAAAAAGGTATCGGTTCAAATGCCTGGCGTGATTCATGGAGCTTGTTTGACCAGATAATTGTAACACCTTCTTTGGTTGGAGAAGATAATAATTCATGGAAATTACATAAAGCCAAAGTTTTTAATAAAAAATTCCTCATCCAGACCGAAGGCAGGTATAAAGGTTATCCCCACAGGACGTATGTAAGTGGCGTTTACCTTGGCGGATACAGCGATCACTTTCCAGTGTATATTTATTTAATTAAAGAAGTTGATTAATTATCTTCCTTTTATTTCGCCGCCACCAAACATTACCATACCTCTAATAATAAGTGTCTTTTTTGTTTCCTTAGAATTTGAAGTTGTAACATGCCGTTTGTCTGAAAAACCTCCAAAAATACTTGTTACCTTATTAAGCACGATCCAGTCATTAGGTACGATAATATTTGAGCCTCCAAACATGTAAAAAACTTCTATGACATTAGTTTCACCGGAAAGTTCAGCATCAGTCATATCAATATCTGAGCCACCAAAAATTGAAGTGATTGTGCCGCCCCTAAAGTTTTTGCTGGATATTTTTTTTTCAGACCCACTGAAAATATTGAATTCATCAATAAAATCCACTTCCTTGTCATGCGTAGCCCTGATCTCCATTCTCTTTCTTCCGTAACCATGCTTGAATATGATGATTACACCTATAGCTATTAATAATATTGGCCAGAAATTCCGCCTGAAATTATATGACAGATCAAAAATTTCGGGTAATAGAAAAAATACTCCGATTGCTATCAGGATATATCCTGAAATCCTGCTTTGTGTAAAAAGAAGGTTAAACAAACCTATTGCTATCAATAGCATTTGCCACGAAATCAGAATATCGTCTAATTGCTGAGGAATTAATCCCATCTTATAAAGAAAAATGATTATTCCTGCAATAATGAAAAATATCCCGAATCCAAATGTACGGTTTTGATTGTGTGAAGTCATGGTTTTTGATTTTTAGTTATGGTACAAATATAACTGGAAAAGTTAATTAAACCAAATTGTATCTAATCAAATGTAAAATGGAACGAAGAATCAAAATGATTATTTTATATGTATAATTGAATAACGGTAATGGTAAAGGTTAGGAAGCCGGTTTGGGTAAAGGAAAAAGGTTAGG
>JADFUO010000111.1 GCA_015222115.1 Bacteroidota bacterium
CTATTAAACTTATATTACTACATTTAAGTAAATAAAGCAAATTATCAGAAATCAAAAGAAAGGTAAATTTATTGACTGGCAGTCAAGAGGTCATCGGTGCCTAAATTGTCGGAAACCAGATTTCCGCATCAATTTCTAGCATGCTCGTATTTCTACAAAATCAAAGATTTTTGGAAATATGGCATTCGATTCCGTTATGCTCCACCGAAAAAAAATCCTTTGTAACTTATTATCCCACAAAGGCTTTTTTATAATAACCCTTTTTGTTTAATCTTTTAAACACCTTACAGAAAACCCAACTGACTTTGGGAAATTTTTATAAAACAAATTCTCAAACTGATAACTAAGGTAAATGTATTTTGCTTCAACTGACCCTGAGCCGGTTGCTGCCCAAAAATTACCACTGCTTCTTAAATCAGTAAAAGTTGAATCAATATAACGATAGCCCCCGGGTAAAGCTGTAAAACCGCTCCAGTTATTTGCACCTGTATTTGGAGGCTTCCAGTGAGCGGTTCCTTCTTCTTTTAATTTACCACCGGCTATTTCAGAACCTCCTAAAAAGTCAGATAATGCTGTCCATTCATTAAAAGAGGGAAGATGCCAGCCCTCGGGACAGATGCCCTGTACTCCTCCTGAATATGTATATTGCATCATTTCGTCCCATTGATATAGCCCGCCATAAGTTGTACAATTTGATGGATTGTTGTCATAGCAATACTTTTCAATTGTATCATTATTAGTTTGATTAAAATCCCCATTTATCATTATTCCGACATTCAAATTTTCGTCTAACCAGCATTGATTTCCAATCACTATTGTATGATAAACCTGACCTTCATAATTAACCGATGTTATATTATCGCACGGGTCAACAGGGTCTTCTGTTGCAAATGACCAAATATCACCCTCGGTTTCATTGCCTTTATTATCTTTTGCAACAATTTTCCAATAATAAATCACACCATTTTCCAATGTGCCGGGGTTAAAGATTTGTACGTTCGTATCTTCAGCTATAACAGGAGGATCTATAGAAGTTCCCAAATAAATATCAAAAAGTAAAGAATCACCTTCGGGGTCGGTACAAAACCATGAAAGTGTCAAATCCACAGGTATATTAACAGCACCATTTGCAGGAGTAGGATCATATGGTGGATCAGGAGGCTTATTACCTTCTGCTTTTACAATAATTTCTCTTGAAGCAGTACCAGTCCATCCGGAATTATCTTTAACTCTTAATCGGATATTATAAGTTGCAGCAGAACCATATTTATGCGAAGCTATTTTTGTTGTTGTGTATTCTGTCCAGATATTGTTGTTTTGCCAATCCCAGCTTACTTGTAATTCTGACGGCGGGTCTTCGTTGTCAAAGCTTTCCGAAGCATCAACAATAAATATGGTTAAAGTATCACCGGAGGTTGGAGTTACAGTAAATATTGCAGTTGGTGCATATTCATTTTCGTCAATATCTTTCTGACAGCTAATAAATATTATTAAAAAAGCTATAAATAATACTATCAGTACTATTGTACTTTTGATTTTAAAGAAAATCATGATTTGAACACTTAAAACACACAAACATATAAATAAAATTTATAAAAAACAAATTTTGGCTCTTAAATGAGTCTTTATTGATAATCCAGAAGTTTCGGAATTAATGATATTCAATAAAATGTTTTTTATGAATTACGGTTTCTGCTTTTGGTTTTTTTCTGATTTTACCGTTATTCCTGTAAAGCTTAGTTAAAATTTTATGATTTGATCCATCGTATCTGTCACCTGCCAGTATAACATCAAAATGTTTGTCTTTATTAAAACCAATAATTATTTATTGAATATATTTGAATATCAAAATTTAAATTACTTTTGCGAAAAATTTAAAAAATAAATATTGTATAATGAAACCATCTCATATTGAACACATTGGAATAGCCGTAAAAAGCTTGAAAGAATCTATACCATATTACGAAAACATACTTGGATTAAAATGCTACTCAATTGAAGAAGTTAAAGAACAAAAAGTAAAAACAGCTTTTTTTCATGTTGGTCAAACCAAAATTGAGCTTTTAGAATCAACCGACCCTGAAGGACCCATCGGTAAGTTTATCGAAAAGAAAGGAGAAGGAATTCATCATATTGCTTTTGCTGTGAAAGATATTGAAAAAGCTTTGGAAGAAACCGAATCAAAGGGCGTACGATTAATTGATAAAATACCGAGAAAAGGAGCAGAAGGGCTTTATATTGCATTCCTTCATCCAAAATCCACTTTTGGTGTATTAACGGAATTTTGCGAGAATAAAAATTCAAAATAATAAACATTAATTGATAATAAATCCTTTGGTTGGAGCAGCCGGTGTATCTGCAGTTCCCGACAGTGCAAGAGTTGTTCAAAACATTGGATTAAATGCCGACCCTAACAACCATCTTTTAATGCATGCAATGGCACCGAATGTTGCCGGAGTTATTGGCTCGGCAGTTGCAGCTGGTATCTTAATTAGCTTTCTTTTGTAATTTCTCATTATAACAGATTAAAGTATTAGTAAATAAATTTGTTGCTTGTTCAATGCGGAAAACAGGTGTAACTGTTTATAAATTTCCATATCATTTTTTTAAGATTTTTACAGCCTCTTAAAAAAATTCAATATCTTTATCAAAAATTTGAATTAAAAACTTTATTTATGTTAATGATAGGTATTGCCGGAGGTTCAGGTTCCGGAAAAACAACTGTGGTAAATAAAATTATTAAAAGTTTACCAAAAAATTCCGTAGCAGTTATTTCTCAGGATTCGTATTACAGAGATAATGGGCATTTGTCTGCAGATGAAAGAGCTAAAATCAATTTTGACCATCCTTCATCAATAGAATTTAAATTACTTATTGAACATCTTGATATGTTAAAAGCAGGTAAAACGATACCTATGCCGATATATTCGTATCTAACCTGTGCACGAGCCAAAGAAACCATTAAGATTAAACCCGAAAAAGTAATAATAGTTGAAGGAATATTAATTCTTACAAATCCCCGACTTAGACAAAGACTTGATATAAAAACTTATGTTGACGCTGACAATGATGACCGCCTGATGAGAATAATCAGGAGAGATATTGAAGAAAGAGGCCGCTCGTTAAGGGATGTGCTTGAACATTATGAAAAATTTGTAAAACCTATGCACCTGCAATTTATTGAACCTACAAAAAGATATGCTGATATTATTATTCCCCAGGGAGGCGAAAATGATATAGCTATTGATATACTTGCTTCCTGGATACATTTGAAACTAAACAGCGAAAATTAAATAGTCATGTTAATAAGTTGTAGCCCCGACAAGAATCGAACTTGTATCTAGAGTTTAGGAAACTCCTATTCTATCCATTGAACTACGGGGCCAAAAAAGTTCGGTGCGAAATTAATATATTTTATTTTATTTCACTTCCGTTATGAAAATCTTCGGTCGGAGAAACAAAGCATAGCTTTCCTTCACTGTTTTTAGCCATTAATATCATCCCATTCGATTCAATTCCTCTAAGTTTTCTGGGTGCAAGATTTACTAAAATGCTTATTTTTTGTCCGATAATATCTTCAGGTTTGTAATATTCTGCTATCCCCGAAACAATAACTCTTTTATCAATACCTGTATCAACTTTGAGCTTTAAGAGTTTTTTGGTTTTCGGAACTTTTTCAGCTTCAATAATAGTTCCGGTTCTGATATCCAATTTTACAAAGTCGTGAAATTCAATATTTTCTTTGGCAGGATTAATTTGACTTTTTTCTTCTTCATTATTTTTTTTCGTATTAAGTAATTTCTGTATCTGAGTATCAATTTCAGGATCTTCAATTTTTTCAAATAAATAAGACGGTTTATTAAGTTGATGTCCGGAAACAAGAATATCCGGTTTTCCGGCATCTTTCCATTTTAATGCAGAAATATTCAATATTTTTATCAATTTATTTGATGTAAAAGGCAGGAACGGCTCAGCGAGTATGGATAAATTAGCACAAATCTGTAAGGAAATATTAAGAATTGTTTTAACTCTTTCCTTATTGGATTTTATTTGCTTCCATGGTTCGGAATCTGTAAGGTATTTATTTCCAAGACGTGCTAAATTCATCATTTCATTAAGGGCTTCCCTGAAACGGTAATTTTCAATGCTTTTACCAATTTTTTCAGGATAAGTTTTGATTTCCTTCAAAACAGTTTTGTCAAGTTCTGTTAATTCCCCGATTTCAGGAACCAAACCATTAAAAAATTTATGTGTTAAAACAATAGTACGATTCACAAAATTTCCGAATATCGCTAAAAGTTCATTATTATTTTTTGCCTGAAAATCCTTCCATGTAAAGTCATTATCCTTTGTTTCCGGAGCATTTGAACAAAGAACATATCTCAACACATCCTGTTTATCAGGAAATTCATCAAGGTATTCATGCAACCATACTGCCCAGTTTCTTGATGTGGAAATTTTATTGCCCTCAAGGTTCAGAAATTCATTTGCAGGAACATTATCAGGTACAATGTAAGTGCCTTCATTTTTTAAAATTGAAGGAAACATAATACAATGAAATACAATATTGTCTTTACCGATAAAATGGACAAGTTTTGTTTCTTTATCTTTCCAATATGGTTCCCAGTTTTTATTATTTTCTTGTGCCCATTCTTTAGTTGCTGAAATATAGCCTATTGGTGCATCAAACCAAACATACAAAACTTTTCCTTCAGCATCTTCAACAGGTACTTTAATTCCCCAGTCAAGGTCGCGTGTAACTGCTCTCGGTTTAAGGCCATGATTGATCCATGATTTACACTGACCGTAAACATTGGTTTTCCAATCGTTTTTATGACCCTCAAGAATCCATTCCCTAAGCCATGGTGTATATTTATCGAGTGGGAGATACCAGTGCTTTGTTTCTTTTTTTACCGGAACATTTCCGCTAAGTAAGGATTTAGGATTAATAAGCTCATTGGGGCTGAGAGATGTACCACAATTTTCACATTGATCTCCGTAAGCTTTTTCATATCCGCAGTGAGGGCATGTTCCTGTTATATAACGATCAGCCAAAAAATGCTGTGTTTCTTCATCATAATATTGAAGCGATGTTTGTTCAATAAATTCATTTTTTTCATATAATGTCCTGAAAATATCTGCTGCAGTTTCATGATGGATTTTATTTGATGTTCTGGAATAAATATCAAAGGAAATTCCAAATTGTTCAAATGATTCCTTTATTATTTTATGATACTTGTCAACTATCTCCTGTGGTGTAACTCCCTGCTCACGTGCTTTAATTGTTATAGGTACTCCATGCTCATCAGATCCACCGATAAAAATTACATCCTCACCTTTTGATCTTAAATAACGAGCATAAATATCTGCAGGTATGTAAACTCCTGCCAAATGTCCGATATGGAGAGGTCCGTTAGCATAAGGTAAAGCAGATGTAACTGTATATCTTATATATTTTTCTTTGGTGTTTTTCATATTTGAAATATTTCTTGTATTTTCGGCAAAGTTAAATATTTGTTTCTAAATGAAAACTCCTTGCTATATAAAAAGAGGCGATAAAATTGGAATTGTTTCAACTGCACGTAGAATCTCAAAAGAAGAAATATATCCCACAGTCAAAATATTTAAAGAATGGGGATTAAAAGTAGTTTTAGGAAAACATTTATTTGAAGAATACAATCAATTTGCAGGAACTGATGTACAAAGAACTGCCGACTTACAACAAATGTTAGACGATGATTCAGTAAAAGCCATTATCTGCGCCAGAGGTGGCTATGGAACAGTTAGAATTATTGATAAGCTAAGTTTTTCAAATTTTATTAAAAAGCCAAAATGGATTGCCGGTTACAGCGATGTTACAGTGCTGCACTCACACATTCATTCAAACTTCGGGATAGAAACACTGCACTCAACAATGCCGTTAAATATTTCTGAAAATAAATTTACCGAAGAATCTTTAGAATCATTTAGAAAAGCATTATTCGGTGAAAAAATCACTTATTCATTAAAAACCTCATCTCTTTCGCGAAAAGGAAAAGCAGAAGGAATATTAGTTGGAGGTAATTTGTCAATTTTGTATAGTTTGATTGGAACCAAATCAGATATTAATACAAATGGCAAAATTCTCTTTATTGAAGATTTAGATGAATATCTTTATCATATTGACCGTATGATGATGAATCTTAAAAGAGCCGGTAAATTAAATAATCTGGCAGGTTTGATTGTTGGAGGAATGAGTGAAATGAATGATAATAAAATACCTTTCGGAAAAACAGCAAATAAAATTATTGCTGAAACCATTGAGGAATATAACTATCCTGTTTGTTTTGATTTTCCAGCCGGTCACAAAAATGATAATAGGGTATTAATATTGGGAAGGGAAATCAAATTTAATGTTGAAAAAAAGGTTGAGGTTAAATTTTAAGTAGCTAATTCAGTATTTTTACAGGTAATGTAGTTAAATGTTATAATCTAATAACGAATAACCAATAACTTATAACAATAAACTGAATAGTAAAAATTCGTAAGCGTTCAAAGAATGCTGAAATTGGAAATCCATACGGACAAGTTTAGAAATTAGAAAAAAATGAAAATAGTTTATGAATTAGAGGTTTACAAACTATCGGAAGAATTATCTGATTTGGTTTGGTACGATTTTGACAAGTGGAACAAAAAGGTTCAAAACACAGTTGGTTATCAGATTATACGATCATCTGATAGTATAGCTGCGAATATAGCAGAAGGATATGGAAGGTATACTCCGTCGGACAGGAAAAGGTTTTATATATATTCAAGAGGATCGTTTGAAGAAACTAAATCATGGTTGCGAAAACTTATTCGGAGGAAGGTTCTAAATAAGTCAGATGCTTCAAAATACCAAATAATAATTGAAAAACTTGGTCCAAAATTGAATGCGTTTATAAACAGCACAAAAATAGGATAACATAAATTTCTAATTTCCAATTTCTAAACTTGTCCGCCCGTATGGGTGGATGGATTTCAAAACGTGAACGGTTACAAAAATTCTAATAAACATTTTGCTATATGGCTGAACATAATGAATTAGGAGAAAAAGGCGAAGAGCTTGCAAGAAATTTTTTAAGAAAAAAAGGATACAAAATAATTGAAACAAACTGGAGGTTTGGTAAAGATGAAATTGATATTATTGCAATTGACAATGATTATCTTGTTATTGTTGAAGTAAAAACCAGAAGGTCAAATTATTTCGCAGAACCTGAATTCGCAGTTAATAAAAAGAAACAAAGTTTTTTAATACGAGCTGCTCATGCCTATATTATAAAAAACGATATTGATCTTGAAGCACGCTTCGACATAGTTTCTATTATTATTACTTCTCAAAAAACACATATAAATCATATTGATTATGCATTTTATCCCACATTATAGAATAATTTTTTCAGCAACTATTTAGTTTTTGACATTTACTTTTGTTATTTAATAATTTTTATTTAACATAAATTTCTCATATAGTGATGCCTATGGCATACTAATTTCTTTATTTCTATTAATATCAATATCATTAATTAAATTTAAACAGACTCTTAGCTTTTTAGTCATGTTTAATAAATTTCCCAACAAAGGAATTGCCTTTACTGTCATATATTTTCAGTAGATATATTCCCTTTTTGATATGTTCCAATGGAATAGAAAAATTTATGCTGCCATGCGAAACTTCAAAATCATTTTTAAATATTTTTTGTCCGATTATTGAAATAATTTCAATTTTAATATTTTGACAATTGTTGATGGTTTTGAAGGATAAATTCAATTTATCGTTAACAGGATTATTATAGCGAACATTTGCGAAGTAATTTTTACCGGTTTCTTTAATTGATAAAGTTTTATCCACTTTAACATCCATAATAACAGGCAAATGATCCGACATATTATAAAGAGCATCCAGAATATCAGCAGGAACGCTTGTATTGGTTGGTAAACTATTTATAGCTTTATTAAAATGTTGTCCATCCTCTCCTACTGCCCAGTATGAGCCATTAATATACTCAACATTATCAAGTCCGTTTTTAATATTATTTGAAATCATGATAAAATCAAAGCGGTCGTCCATGCCACCACCCACAGGGCAGTTACCACCGTTCGTATGAGTGGATTGTGTGTGATAATCTGTAAATGAAGTATTGTTGTGCCAATCACCGGGTTTATCAATGGGATCATAAAACCTGATTGCTGCATTTGCATAATTAATTATGTTTTGAAAAGATTCCTCAAAACTTGACCGGATATTAAAATCACCCATAAAAACATAATTATCAGCAACACCAATATTATTCAGATGATTCATTAATCTGTTTGTTTCATCAGCACGTTCGGCAAGATCGTCAGAGTCGCTGCCGGCTTTCAGATGAGCTACAATGCAGATAACAAATGCAGTATCGTTGGTATAAGGCAAATCGGAGGAATTATAATAAAGTTTGTAAATATTAATATCACGTACATTAGTTTCAACTACTGACTGAGATTTAAGTGTTAATTTTTTTGAATTATAATACAACATATTTGCAAGCTGATGTGGGGAATAACAATTTAGGTTTGCTCTTTTATAATAAGTAATCCAGTTAATATTTAAAACATTATCCAGAATCCGTTGCACTATTGCCTCATTACAATTAATTTCATTTACAGTAAAAATATCAGGTTTCACGTATGGAATAATTTTTTTTAGATAATTATCTTTATCGTTCATATTATTGTTAGAAGAATTACAGCCACTCTCATTACATCCGTAAAACAACAGGTTATAATGCATAACGGTTAAAGTATCTTGAGCAGGAAGATAAAAAGAAAAGAGCAGAAATATGATGCTGAGTAATAGTTTCATTTTAATATATTGTTTTATACAAATAGAATTTACTAAAATAATACAAAATTTACAAATACGGACAAGTTTTAAATTAAGTGCCAATCACTTATGCACCTTCCTGATAAACTCCTCAACTTCAGGTATTCCGCCCTGATAAACAAGGTAACCGTTATAAGGTTCCCTGTCAGTAATTTCATCATTAATTGGGGTTAACATCATCTTTTTTACTTCCTGAGGGTCGTCGGTTTGACCCAGCACCCAACCCAATTTGATAAATGCAACTTCGGGCAGCATGTTTCCGGCAGGTATTATTCCTTTAGCCATCATATCCCTTCCTGTGTCATAAACAAACATGTGTACATATCCCCAGATTGTTTGTAAAGTCATGAACATATGAACACCTTTTGCATGAGCCCGTTCAATTGCAGGATATAATTCTTTGTTTACATGACCAAGTCCTGTTCCGATAATAATTATTCCTTTGTATCCCGCATCAACCAAAGAATCAAGCATATCTGGTTTCATGCCGGGATAATAATACAACATACTTACTTTATCACTGAAATATGGCAGAATTTTAACATTCCTGTCTTTACGACGATGATTATAATTGGTTTTTATCGGAGTGATTTCTTTTCTGCTGACCATTGCAATAGGAGTATCGCCAATAGTTCTGAAAGTTGAACGGTATGAAGAATGCATTTTCCTCACTCTTGTGCCTTTATGCAACAAACCATATTCATCGGATGTTGGACCGAACATACAAACCATAACCTCTGCAATATCAGAATGACCGGCTGCGTGCATGGCATGCATAAGATTTAATGCAGCATCTGAGCTTGGGCGGTCGGAGGAACGTTGTGAACCTACCAAAACTATTGGTACAGGAGAATTTTGCACCATAAAAGTCAGTACTGCTCCTGTGTGATGCAAAGTGTCTGTTCCATGTCCTATTACAATTCCGTCAATTCCATTTTCAATTTCTTTTCCTATAGCTTTTGCCAAAGCAATGTATTGTTTAGGCCCCATGTTTTCACTAAAAACAGCGAAAACTTTTTCTGTTTCAAGGTTGCAAATATCTGCTAGTTCGGGAACAGCTCCGTATAATTCGCCGGGCGAGAATGCAGGTATAACAGCCCCTGTTCTGTAATCCAAACGGGAAGCAATTGTTCCGCCTGTACCGAATAATTTAACTTTTGGCAAACCTTTTGTAAATGGAAATTCTTTCTCCGGAATTTTGTAACTGGCTTTTTTGTAGCCGGTTTCTTTCATTGTTTTTATTGTTGCAATATCAATTCCGACATTGTAACCAGTAGGAATTTTCATCACAATATGCTTGTCGTCATCATTTTCAGCACGTGGTAGAATTGTTCCGTTAAAAGTTCCACGTGTGGTTTCAACAGTTGCCTGCCCCCAAACCCTGGTATTATATTTTTTTAAAGTTTCAAGTGCTGCTCCTTTATATCCCTGAAAAAAATCTTCGCTCATTTTATATAATTTATAAAGTTTAAAATAGTTTGTAATTATTCAATCCTTAGTATTATCATTTGTACTATATATTAATATAGTTATTAGTTATACGTTATATGTTATTAGTTATTATAAGTTTTTTATGTGATTTAGCTCTATCTGGAATTTTCAATTTTTTTGGATAATTTTTTTAAGTCAATATTGCCGATTGCAATTTCACTTAATTCGCCCATTATCCAGTTTGTTTCATTTTTCTTGTTATCAGCATGTTTTATTTCATAAAACTTTTCTTTTAAAAATGGAATATGAGAAAAAATACTTTCTTTTGATACTTTTTTGAAATTTATGCTTGAAAGAACAGAATCAAAATCCATTTTCGGGTGTTCATAAATAACAGGAAGCATTTTTTCTGCAAGCTTAAGATTTAGCTTGTTTTTCAGAAGAAATCTAAACATAGCATAAATTATTTTATAATTAAACTCCTCTGCAGGTAAATAATGCCCTTCAATAAACTTTAATTTATGTCCGAAAAATGTTCCTGTAAATTTTGGATTTGTATTCAGTTCATTGACAATTCTTTCAATTAGCGGAAAAAGATTCTTTTTAAAAATATAGGTATAAGTATCTTCTGGTACATTCCATTTTTTTAATTGATAATACCTATCAATAACATCCGTTGGCAAATCTTTTTTTAAATTTTCAATATAATCGTTTTCAAGCGGGATTGGAGGAGAATCGGTATCGGGATACATTCTGTCGGCACCAGGTAGAACTCTTTTAAAAATTGTTGTTCCGTCTTCAAGCGATTTACGGGTTTCGTTAGGTACACCTTCAAAAGCCATCTGGCATCTTTCCTCAATGGTTTCAAGAGCTGTTTCCATATCTTCTTCCGGACCCCAAAAAATTATCTGTGCATCATCTTCACCTGAGTTTAATAAAGTTCTTATTTTATTAAAATCATTTTCTAAAATAACCGGTTCAAAAGCTTCGGAATGTGTCATATTCGGTTTTTCAAGACAGGCAATAACTTTAAGTCTTTCGCTGATTTCATTGGCAAACATTTTCCCGGGTTGAGTAAAATGAGAAAGTATTCCCTTAAATCCCGGAAGATTAACAGCAATAATTTTATACCGTTGTTTTCGGGCATTTTTGAGAGGTTCATAAGTAAATCTAAAAGAATTTAAAGATTGTGAATTCAAATGTTCGTAATTGATTTTCCAATTTGCAGTATCAGTAATTCTTTTCTTTAGAATTTCTCTGATTTTCAACAATGCCCATTGCCTGAAACACTCGTTATGTGTAAGTTCGGGAATCCATTTAGTGTGTGCAACTCCTTTTATTTCAACACGTGTTCCGCCTCTGCAGCTAACATTTACATCTTCCCTTCCTGTGCCGATACCTGTTCTTACCTTGCCTGTGCTTCGGTTCAGGAAACGAATATAGTCGTTTGCTTCGCGCACTTCGTCAGGATTTACACAATCGGGATAAGTAACGGTTTCAATCAAAGGAATACCAAGGCGATCGGTTTTAAATATCCTGACATGACCAATATCGGAAATTTCGCGGCATGAATCTTCTTCAATACTTAATTGAATAAGACGTACTTTTTTATTTTTTAGGGGAATTTCTCCTTCAACACCTAAAATAGCCGTACGCTGAAAACCGGTAGGAATGCTTCCGTCCAAATATTGTTTTCGCGTAATATGAACTTCACCAACAATATTTAATTTTGAAAGTAATGAAATTTCCAAGGCAATGTCAAGTGCTTCTTTATCAATAGTAAAAGGTGGAGTATCATCAACCTCGTAAGTACAGGTGGTTTCATTTTTTAAGCGGTAAATTATTTCTTTTTTGGTTTTAAATTCCATCAATGCAGTACCGTCATATTCTCCTAATTCGCTAAGTGTAGGACGCATGTGCCTGACAACTTCCGCATCATAATCCTCGCTTTTATTGTAAATTCCTGCAGGGCAATGGCAAAAAAGCTTCTCCTTTGTTAATAATTGTTGATGAACTTCCAATCCCGATTTGAAGCCGATTCTATCATAAGTTTTCTGTGTGGCTTCCTTACGCGAAACATAACCTACTGTCTTTTTGGTTTCCTCATAATTTTGCTTAGGATCAAACTTATTTAAATTTTTTGAGTTATTACTATTCTTTTGACTTGCCATATTAAAATTGTATCAAAATTTTATTAAAAAAAATAAAAGCCCAAAAGTAAAGATAAAATGAATAACTAAGATGGAAAAAGGATGAATAAATTTTTTGAGTTTTTAAAAAAGACATTCTAACAAAACAATTAAAAATTTATAACGTTAATGATTGATATGTACTTTTACAAATTATTTTCTTTAAATATTTTTAAATGAAAATATTTTTCAAACATATTAGATTCATAATTTTTCTAATAACTTTTTCTCCTTTAATATTATTCGCTCAAAAAACCACCAAAGTACAACTTCTGAATTCAAACAAATTAATCGGTGTTAAAACAGATGGGAAAGAATTAAATAGATTAATAGGAGATGTGATATTAAAGCACGACAGCACAATTTTTTATTGCGACAGCGCCTATCTTTATAAAGGAACCAACAACTTTGAGGCATTCAGTAATGTTCATATTATTGTAAACGATTCGGTGGAAATTTTCGGCGATATATTAAATTATAATGGAAATTCAAGAATTGCCGAATTATTTTACAATGTTAAACTTATTGACAATAAAGCTACCCTGACAACAGAACATCTTTTCTATAACAGAAACACAAAAATTGCATTTTATAATACCGGTGGAAAAATTGTTGATAAAGAAAACCAGCTTACAAGTGTTATCGGGTATTATTATACAAGTCAGAAAGAGTTCTTTTTTAAAGACAGCGTGGTTTTAATAAACCCGGATTATATTATGAATTCTGACACACTGATGTACAATACCGAAACAGAAACTTCATATTTTTACGGACCAACTACAATTATAGGTGATGAAGATTCGATATACTGCGAGGATGGATGGTATGATACACAGTTTAACATTACACGTTTGAAAAAAAATTTATTCATACAGCATAACGAACAAATCATTACTGGTGACACAATTTATTATGATAAAACAAAAGGGTATGGTTTAGCCATAAATAATGTTGTTTTGATTGATACATTACAGGATGTGGTTGTGAAAGGAAATTTAGCTGAATATCAAAAAAACAAGGGTTTTGCATTCGTTACCGACAGTGCATTGGCAATTACAATTGATAATAATGATTCTTTATTTTTACATGCCGACACTTTGAAAATCGTTTTTGATACTGCTCATAAAGCAAAAATTCTATTTGCTTATAATAAAGCAAAATTCTATCGTGAGGATATCCAGGGATTATGTGATTCGCTGGTTTATAATTTTAAAGATTCTACAATTACTTTATATAATGAGCCGGTTTTATGGTCGGATAGTAATCAGCTAACTGCCGACTCAATTAAAATTGTTATTGCAAATAATGAAATTGATACTATGGTTTTGTTTAATTCATCTTTTATAATTTCAAGGGATGATACTGCTACTTTTAATCAGATTAAAGGAAAAAACATGGTAGCTTATTTTACTGACAACGAATTGAAAAAAATAACGGTTGACGGAAACTCTCAGACAATATATTTTGTTCGTGAAGAAAATGGTGAACTTATTGGCATAAATAAGGCAGTTTCAAGTAAAATGCTAATCTTTTTAGAAAACAAGCAAATGAAAACCATCACCTATATTGACTTTCCCAAAGAAACACTTTTTCCTGAAAAGGACTTATCACCAAAAGACATCATCCTGAAAGGCTTTAAATGGCTGGAAGAGAAAAGACCGAGAAATAAAATGGAGATATTTTACTGGTAATTCCAAAAGTGCAAATATTTAGTTTACAAAGGGCTTACTTTTTTAAGTAATACGTTAAAATAACGAGAATCTCACATATTTCTTGGGATTTTTTCTGATATCTTCAAGTAATTTGTTAAGGTCGGCAGCTGATTTTTCAAGTTGATAATACAAACTGTCGTTATGAATTAACAAACCTATTGTACCTTCACCTTTATTAATTTTATCAGCAATCTCTGCAATATTTTTCAGTGCAATATTGGCATTATTAAATGTTTTTGGGATTTCAGCTTTTGCCAGTGTATCGCTGATAGCAGAAAAATTTGAGATGATATTATTGATGTTATCTTTATTTTTATCAAGATTTTTGGTAATTGATTCAATATTAGTTAATATGTCAGCAAGCCGGTTTCTTTCAACTGTAACTAAAGTATCAATTTCATAAGAAGCACTTTGAATAGCTTCAAGTGTATTTTTAATACTTTCAAAACTTTGTGCAAGATTTCTACGAGCATTTTCATTAAAAATTTCACTAATAACCGTAACTGCCGAGTCAATAGTAGCCAATAAATCTTCTGCTTTCTTTTTTATCGGCTGTACCTGCCTGTTCACTTCTTCTTTTAAGCCGGCTTCAATAGAAGTAAGCAAAGTGTCACCGGCAACTGCAATTACTGTTGAATTTCCCAAAACGATTTCAATTGCTTTTGAACCCATAATGTCGGAGCTGTAGATTTTTGCAATAGAATTTACAGGGATTGGGAAATCGGAAGTTACTACTATCTCAACCACTATACGCCCTGAATGGTTGTCTTCAAAATACAAATTTTTCACCTGCCCCACATTAAGCCCGTTAATTGAAACAGGATTGGCTTTCATTAAACCATTTACCTGATTATAAATTCCGAAAAATGATTTTTGTTTTGTAAAAACATCCCATCCCTTCAGGTAATTATACCCCCAGATAAAAAGGGCAATCGCCACAACAAAAACTATTCCGACTATAAATTCTCGTGATAATTTCAAAACTTTAAAATTTAATTTTATACAAATATAATATTTTTTAGTTTAATGTCAATTACAATAAAATAAATATGTTGACTTTTTCTTTTTTACTTATTTTTTTTGAAGTTTTTTAGCTTTTGTCATTGAAATTCTTTCGCCGTTAAAAAAAGCAACCGTAAAAGCGTCTTTGAATCCTTTATTTTTAACTTTCTTTTTCAGTTCGTTGGCACTTTTTAATGATTTTTCGTTTCCAATAATATACTTATATAAGCCATTATGAAAGTATTTCCGAACATCTTCCAATCCCTTAAATTCCTTTGCATTTAATTTTATTTCTTTTTTTGAAGATTTAATCTGAACACAAAATACTACTCCCGGATCAAAAGGCTTATTTTCAGAATCTTTATAATTTTTATTCTTATTTGATTCATCAGGATTTTTTTTCTGTACATTACTAACGATTGGCTGTGAGGGCTTATTATATGCTTCAATTTCTTTCTTATATTCTTTAAAAGCCCTGTAAATTGCAGAAGCTATATATACTTGTCCGTCTTTTGAGTTTAAAAATTTTTCATCTTTCGGATTGCTTAGATAGCCTGTTTCAATTAAAATTCCGGGCATTGTTGTTTTGTATAAAACCCAAAAGCCTGCCTGAAGAACGCCCCTGTCTTTTAATCCGACTCTTTCCTTAAACTGCTTTTGAACTTTTGAAGCAATATTAATACTTTGCTCTAAAAAGGCATCCTGATAAAGATTAAAAATTATATATGCTTCCGGAGAATTCGGATCAAATCCCTCATATTCGTCAGATATGTTTTCTTCTTTTAAAATTGATGCATTTTCAGCTTTTGCAACTTCAAGGTTTGCCTGACTTTTGTGCAATCCCATTACATAAGTTTCGGTTCCGTATATTTTTGATGAGTTATTTGCATTACAATGAATTGAAATAAAAAGATCGGCATTATTTTGATTTGCTATTTTGGCTCTTTTATAAAGTTCAACAAATTTGTCGGTTTTTCGAGTATAGATCACCTTAACATCAGGTAAATTTTTTTCAATATAACTACCTGTTTTCAGGGCGATGGATAATGCAATATCCTTTTCTTTTGACTTTTTTCCTAAAGCTCCCGGGTCTCTTCCTCCATGACCGGCATCAATTACAACCTTTCTCACCTTGCCGTTGTTTTGAGTAAAGGCATTAAAACCACTTAAGAAGATAAAAGTTATTAAAACAAATTTTAAAACAAATCGTTTCACGTATAATGATTTTTTTGATTAGATTTGACACTGATTTTTTTTAAAAATCATTAAATTATTGATTCCATACAAAAATAATATTAAACAAAATAGTATTTTAATAAATTGTTTGACAAATTATTAACAATCCAATCGTTGAGAACGTCATTTATATTTTTAGTTGTTTTTTTATGCAATTTTTTTGTAAATGCACAAGACACTATTTATAAAAACGTAAACGACACCTTGTTATTACAAGTTGATACGTTAGTTGTTGATACATTGACTGTTGACACATTGGAAGTTCAGAAAACAAGTGCTGCAATTAAATCAAAAGTCGATTACAGCTCAAACGATTCCATCCGTTTTGATGTAAAAAATCAGGAAGTTTTTTTATATAATAATGCTGAAATTAATTATGATAAAATAAATTTAAAAGCTGCTTATATTAAAATTGAATTTGAAAAAAGTATAGCTTTTGCCGAAGGTGTAAAAGATTCAACAGGTAAAATAGTGGGGTCACCGGTTTTTACTGAGAACAGCCAAAGTTATAAGTCGCGTACAATGAAATATAATTATGAAACAAAAAAAGGATTAATTACAAAAGTTTTTACTCAAGATGGCGACGGTTATTTACATGGTAAGATCATTAAAAAAATGGAGAACAATGAAATCAATGTTAAATACGGTTCATATACAACATGTAGCAACGAAGAGCATCCGCATTATGAGTTCAGGTTTAATAAATCAAAGGTTATTCCCGGCAAAAAGATCATAACAGGTCCTGCACATTTGGTTATTGAGGGCGTGTCCACACCGCTCTTTATTCCTTTCGGATTATTCCCTAATAAAACCGGCCAACGTTCGGGAGTTTTAATTCCCACTTACGGCGAATCTGCAAACCGCGGATTTTATTTTGAAGATGGTGGTTATTATTGGGCTATCAGCAATTATTTGGATTTTAAATTAACAGGCGATATTTACACAAGAGGTAGCTGGGCAGTAAAACCATATATGAACTATATTAAAAGATATAAATTCCGCGGTTCATTTAACATGACTTACGCAGTAAACCTTGTTGGTGATAAAGGTTCTTCAGGTTATCAAAAAAGTAACGATTTTGCTGTTAGATGGGTTCATAGCCAGGATCCGAAAGCAAGACCAAACAGCAAATTTTCAGCAAATGTTAATATTGTCAGCAACCAATATAACAAATATAATCCTACAAGCACCGAAGTATTTTTATCAAATACTTTTCAGTCAAGTGTTGCCTATCAGACAAACTGGGCAGGAAAATATTTTTTAACAGTCAATGGCAGCCACAGCCAGAACACTGGAACAAAAAAGGTTAACATAACTTTGCCCGAATTATCTTTTTCCGTTAACCGGTTTTACCCTTTAAGGAAAAAAGCAAAAGCCGGGCAATTAAAATGGTATGAAAATATTAGTATGAATTATACCATGAATGCAAAAAATACTATCAATATCATAGATTCATTATTATTTACATCCGAAGCACTTTCGCAAATGCAAAATGGTATTAAACATTCCGTTCCAATAAGTAGTTCTATTAAAGTTTTAAAATATTTTAATCTGACAAACTCAATAAATATTACCGACAGGATGTATTTTAAAAGCATCAGGAAATACTGGTCAAACGATACTGTCTGGACAAGTGATACCACTTATTATATCGGTGAAGAAATAATTGATACAATTCCGGGATTCAGAAATGCTTTTGATTTCAGTTTGTCATCATCACTTACTACAAAATTATATGGAATGGTTGCCTTTAAAAAAGGACCTGTCAGGGCAATTCGTCATGTTTTAACACCTACAGTCAGTTTTTCATATACTCCTGATTTTGGCGATCCGGTATGGGGATATTATGATTATTACATTGATACCAATGGAAGAGAAGTTGATTATTCAGTATTTGAAGGAGCTATTTACGGTAAACCGCCCGGACAAAAATCAGGCAGGATAAACTTTAGTTTAAGCAACAATCTTGAAATTAAAGTAAGATCAAAAAAAGATACAATAACCGGAATGAAAAAAATCGTACTGATTGATAATTTCACAATTTCCTCTTCTTATGATCTGGCAAAAGATTCTTTAAAGTGGTCAAGAGTTTCAATGAGCGGGCGAACACGGTTATTTAAAAATCTGAATATAACATATTCAAGTTCATGGGACCCGTATATTCTTGATTCAGCAGGGACAAAAAACCTTAACCGTTTTGAATGGACTGAAAACAGAAGATTGCTACGGCTTGATAATACAACATGGAACCTTGGACTAAATCTGAACCTAAACTCCCAGAAATTAAAAAAACAAAAAACCTCAGATAAAGGAACAGAGGAAGAAATGTCTGAAATAACTGAAAACCGCGATCAATACGTTGATTGGGACGTACCCTGGAGCTTGAACATAAGTTACAATGTCAGATACACTAATAGAAACAAGTATGTAAATTACGAAAAATTAAAAGAAGAAACATTGGTTCAAACTCTTGGTTTTAGTGGTGATATAAGTATTACACCCAAATGGAAAATAGGTTTCAGGTCAGGGTATGATTTTGAAACCGGTAAATTATCTTATACTTCAATTAATATTTACCGCGATCTACATTGCTGGCAGATGCGGTTCAACTGGATACCAATGGGAGTTCAAAAAAGCTGGAATTTTTCACTCAATATCAAATCATCAATATTACAGGATTTAAAACTGACCAAGAAAAAAGATTTCAGGGATAATTATTAAGTGAACCGCTATTCCAGACTTCTTTTTTCAATTTTAATCCGTTATATTACAATATCTACTCCTATCCCTGCTTCAACAGCTTTATCATAAATCAGCTTGGCTGTAGCAACATCCTGTATTGCCAATCCGTTTGATTTAAAAATTGTTATTTCTTTATCATCAGCACGGGCGGGCATTTTACCTGTTATAATCTCGCCTAATTCGGCATAAAAATGTGTTTCTTCAATTTCGCCTTCTTCTAAAGGTATCATAATATCACCGGCTTCACTGAAACATGCTTCTTTTGAATCACCGATAAATTTTGAACGTTTAATGATTTCAGTATCCAGCTCTCTGGCATTTGGTGTATGACTGCCAATACCATTGATATGTGTTCCTTCTTTTACATTTTCTCCATTAAATATTGGAGTGGCAGATGAGGTTGCAGTACAAATTATATCTGCTGCCAAAACTTTATCAGGAGCATCAACTTTAATGATTTCAAGGTTTAATTTTTTACTCATATCAGCAACAAACTTATCGGCAGCTTCATCAGAAATATCATAAACCAACGCCTTTGAAATATCTCTTGCAATACATACTGCCCACAATTGCATTCGTGCCTGAACGCCTGTTCCGAAAATTCCCGCAACTTGTCCTTTGTCTTTCCTGGCGAGGTATTTTGTTGCCACGCCGCTGGCTGCTCCGGTGCGTACTGCTGTTAAATAACCGCCGTCCATTATGCAAATTACATCTCCCGTGTCAGGATCCTGAAGCAGCACTTTCCCGATTACAACAGGTAAGTTAAAATTTTTCGGATTGTTTTTATAAACGGTAACAACTTTACATGCAAGTGCCTTCATTTCTTTGATATAGGCAGGCATATATAGCGAAAGACCATCCGGCGGCTTTATGTTTGTCCGTAAAGGTAAAACTGCAGTTCCGTTTGCAAGTTCGGCAAAAGCATTTTCAACTACATCCATACAATCCTTCATTTCAAGTACAGATGCTACATCTTGTTTGTTTAAAATTAAAGTCATATTTTTTCCTTTCTTAAATAATTATTTTAAAATAAAATTTGATATACTCGTACTTTATACCGAGTCTCGGTATAACTAAAGCAGTACGCAATTATACGATAAAATAATCAGATAATAAAATAATTTTTAAAATATCACACTGATTTACCCTATGGAATAAATTTAGCTGGTAAGCGGTTTGAAACCGCTAACCAGCTTTTTCAATTTATTTTTACCTCACCAAAACCATTTTTTTCCTGAAAACACCCTAATAGTCTGAATCAATAACTGTTTTGTCGTAAAAATCATAAGTGATTTAATAAATCCAAATCAAAAATATTTCTAAATTTGCACAAACCCAATTTTATCTGTAATGAAAAAAGTAATAAATATCTCAAATGCCCCCAAGCCAATTGCTCCTTATAGTCAGGCAACTTATGCAAACGGAACATTATATATTTCCATGCAAATTCCAATAGACCCTTATACAGGAAACCTGATAACCGGCGATGTTAAATCTCAGACAAAACAGATAATGGAAAATATTAAATCCATTTTAAAAGAAGTAAATTTGGATTTTTCAAATATTGTTAAGTGCTCAATTTTTATATCTGATATGAAAATTTACGGAGAAGTTAACGAAGTTTACGGAAGTTATTTTAAGGAAAATCCACCTGCCCGCGAAGCTATACAGGTTGCAGGATTGCCAATGAATGTAGATGTTGGGATATCATGTATAGCAGTTGAGTAAGTTATATGTTATATGTTAATTGTTATAAGTTTAATTAGTGCCTGTCTTTAAAGTCAAAGATTTACATAAAATGAAGCACCAAATAACAAATTACAAATCACAAAACTTGTCCGTACGAAGCGAAGCAAGTCTGTATGGATGGATAAATTCCAAATTTCAATGATCAAAACTTGTCCGTCCATACGGATTCCTTACAGTCATATGAAGCTAAGCAAACGACACGAAGTTAGTACGTATGTATCTGTATGGATGGATGTTCAAAACAGTTTTGAATATTGTCCCGAGTACTCGGGATCGGTCATTGAGATTTATCCAGACGGACAAGTTTTGTAATTTGGTGCTTGTAATTTGTTATTTTTAAAAAAAAGTTCTAAATGCTTAGTTTATA
>JADFUO010000112.1 GCA_015222115.1 Bacteroidota bacterium
TATTAATATATATTATCAGTCGCAGGGCAAAAAGATAAAGTATGTAATACTAAATAAATTAAAGCATCCTTCTAAATTTCAAAAGACAACACCCATAAATGCGACAAAAGGGTTTGTGATAGCGGGGCAGGAAATTGCTATTACTGTATTGAATAATTATGATTTAATCCTAAAAATAATTAAAAAATCTATTTCAAAAAATATTAAAATATGAAACGAATGAATTTTATTTTTATGTCTGCTATTATGCTTTTCTTCATTACAAGCATAGTTAAGGCACAGGATAACAAATTAAAATTGTCTGGAGAATTTCTTACTGACCAACGATTTTTATTAGAAAAAAATTACGATTGGGCATGGAACGAAAATCGGTTAAGTCTGCAATTGGACAAAAAATTATTTGGTGATTCAAAATTCCATAGCGATATTTGGTTGCGAAACATTGGTTTGCCAAAAACAGCAAAATCAAGTGACCTTTATAATTTGAATATTGTTGACCCGTATAATCTTGAAATCAGAGAAGCTTATGTTGAAATGTACGGATTTTTGACAAAAAATTTAGATGTGAAAATCGGCAAACAACGAATTGCTTGGGGTACAGCCGATAAACTTAACCCAACTGACAATCTTAACCCTTATGACCTTGAAGATGTGTTAGACTTTGGAAGGCACAGGGGCTCCGTTGCTCTTAATCTTATTTATTATTTGAACAATGATTTTTCGGTACAAGGTGTTTATATACCAATTCTCCAGCCCGCAAATATGCCAGTGGGGATTTTTGCAAATGCTTTAACTCCACAAATGGAACTTCCTTCTGGAATGATATTAAAAGGATTTTCCGATACATTGTTAATGCTAAAATATAACTTAGCAGAAAGCTCAATAGCAGGTTTTAAGTTCAAAGGATTTGCCGGAGGTTTCGATTTTTCATTAAGCTATGTATGGGGCAGAGATGGATTGCCTATCGGAGCTTACAATACTTTTACTCCTGTTGATACTATAGGTGGAATAGATATTAACTCTAAACTTTCTTTTACAAGAACTCACATTTTTGGAGCTGATTTGGCAGGAAGCATTGGCAGTGTCGGAGTTTGGGCGGAAGCTGCCGCTTTTCTTCCCGAAAGCGATGTTGTAATGACAAACGATATGTCGGCAATGTATCCATTGTCGCCTGTTCCCGTAACTCAGGATACAATGGTGCTAAAAAAAGAGGTTTATGTGAAATTCATTGTTGGCGGCGATTATACTTTTGTTAATGGCACTTATCTGAACTTCCAGTATTTACACGGTTTTGTTAATGAAAGAGGCAGAGCCGGTTTAAACGATTATTTCTTTATCGGGTTAGAAAAGAAATTTTTTGATGAAAAACTAAAAATTGCTCCACTTAATGGAGGATTTATTATTTCAGATTGGTCTGATATAGAAAATAATTATTCTTTAATTTATATACCTGAAATTACATACTATGCAACCGATAATGTTGAAATTTCACTTGCTGCTGCTTTTTTTGATGGAAAAGGAGATGATATTTTTTCAAACTTCAAAGATTATAATATGATGATGTTTAGATTAAAGTATAGTTTTTAATATTAATAGATTATTCACTCTTATAATTTTATTAGGATTTTCGAAAATATCTTATTCCTGCAAGTTTTGCTTTGTTTCCCATTAAATACATTGCCGGAACAACAACAAGAGTAAGAACCGTAGCAAAAGTTAAACCGAAAATAACTGTCCATGCCATAGGTCCCCAAAAATCAGCATTATCACCTCCAAAGTAAATGTTCGGACTGAAATTACTCAATAAACCATTAAAATCAATATTCAGTCCTGATGCCATTGGCAGTAATCCCAGTATTGTTGTTATGGCGGTTAAAAGAACAGGGCGAAGCCGGGTTTTTCCTGCCAGAATAATACATTCAATTGAGGATTCAATAGGTAAATCTTCATAAACTTTTATACCTGTTTCTTTTTTCTTTTTCAGTTTTAAAAAGTCAATATAATCAATTAAAACTATGGCATTATTAACTACAATTCCTGCAAGGGATATAATTCCTAAACCGGTCATAACTAAAATAAAATCTATATTAAAAGTAGCAAGTCCGCCAAATACTCCAATAGTGCTTAACAGCACACTGGCAATAATTATCAATGGTTTAATAAATGAATTGAACTGTGTAACAAGTATAATTAAAATTAACGCAATTGCAATTATCAGAGCTTTGGTAAGGAAAGCCATGGTTTCATCCTGTTCTTGCTGCTCGCCGGTAAAATTTAAGGAATAACCTTCAGGTAAGTCAAAATCAGCAAGCAGAGCCTTTAACATGTTATTGATTTTAGTTGGATTATGTCCCTCAATAATATTTGAATATAATGTAATAACCCTGTTCATGTCAATTCTTTTTACTGCACCGTAAGTTGTACTGTAAGCAAAATCAGCAACCGATGAAATTGGAACCTGCATAATTTTTCCGGTTGATTGACTTCTGAACGTTATTTTCTGGTTCATCAATGAAGAAATAGTATTTCTGTATTTTTTATCAAGGCGTAATTTGATCGGATATTCATCTTCACCTTCCTTATAATCGGATATTTCTTTTCCGAATAAAGCTGTTCTTATTGTACTTGCAATTTGGGCAGTTGACAAGCCAAATCTTCTTGCTCTTTCCCTGTTAATGTTTATCAATAATTCGGGCATTCCAACATCTAGATCAATCTTAAGACCTTCAATACCATCAATATTTTCTTTATCAATAACTTGCTCAATAGAATCTGTTAAAGCAAGTAATTTATTAAAATCTTTTCCTGAAATTTCAATATTAATGGGTTTTCCGGTGGGAGGTCCCATCCTGTTTTTTTCAATAGTAAATTGAATGCCGGGATATTTTCCTAATATATTATTACTAATTTCTTTCATTATTTCAGATGTTCGAATTCCTTTCCTGTCTTCATAATCAACAAATGAAATTGTTATCATTCCTTTATTTGGAGTATTTCCAATCGGGAAATCATCTTGCCCTACAACTCCCTGACCAATTGTTGTGAGAATGGATTTTACGTTTTTTTCATAAGGTTCAACTAATATGAAGATTTCTTCTTCAAGTTCTTTCATAAAAGTATCGGTAGCAGTAATATCAGAACCAATTGGGAGCTCGGCAATGACATTTATATATGTGGGTTTATTTTCCGGAAACAGTAAAATATTTGTTCTTCTTACAATAAAGAATACTATTGTTAGAAATAGCAATAAAAATGTACATATTATAGTTATTGTCGGCCTTGGTCCCCGTAAGATGAATTTTAGGATTTTTAAATAAAAACTTTCAAGTTTTACTAAAAAAGTATTTTGAAACCAGTTTGCCGCATTAGCCAAAACAAAAAGATTTAAAAGTATCAGAATAGAAAATATTATTAAGAGACTTCCAAATAATGGGATGTTAGTAATGTAAAACAAAACAGCTATTGCCAACATTATGACAACTGTAATAAAAGCTCTTTTTTTATTGGGTTTTTTCTTTTCAATATCTTTTTTGATAAATGTTGAAGCTAAAACGGGTATGATTATCAAAGCAACAAATAATGAAGAAGTTAAAACAATTATCAAAGTAATTGGCAGATGTTTCATAAACTCACCCATAATACCGGGCCAAAAAACCAATGGAAAGAATGCGGCAAGTGTTGTGGCGGTAGATGCAATAATTGCAAGAGAAATTTCACCAACCGCCAGCTTGGCAGCATTAAATAAAGAATAACCCCGTTGTATAAAACGATAAATATTTTCAACAACAACAATTGCATTATCAACCAACATACCCAAAGCAAGAACCAATCCGAAAAGCACCATCATATTTATTGTTGAACCTAATAAGCTCAACACAGAAAAAGATATAAACATTGACATTGGAATGGCAATACCAACAAAAAGTGCATTTCTGAATCCTAAAAAGAAGAACAATACCAGGATAACAAAAATAATACCCATTATTATGTTGTTTTCCAGATTATGTAACATGTCTCTTACATATTCGGATTGGTCGTTTGAAATTGTAATTTTCAGGTTTTCAGGTAAAATTTTGGAACTTTTTGCGAGTGTAAGGATATTTAAAATTTTATCTGTAGCAGACAATAAGTTTTCACCGCCTTTTTTAATTACCTGTAAAGAAACTACAGCTTGCCTGTCTAATCTGGCAATAGTTAAAGGGTCTTCATATCCGTCAATAACCTGTGCAACATCTTTAAGATAAACAATATTACCTTTTTCATGTTTTACAATAATATCTTCAATTTCCTTGATATTTGTAAATTCGCCTATTGTACGGACTGAGCGGGTGGTTTTATCAATTTTAAGGTCACCGCCCGATATTGAAACATTTTCAAAGGCGATTGCATTTTCAATGTCGTTAAAATTTAATTCAAATGCTTCTAATTTATGAATATCAA
>JADFUO010000113.1 GCA_015222115.1 Bacteroidota bacterium
AGCAAAATAAAAACCGGATAAAAATCAATTATAGCCCTCATTCCGAAACTATCACCATAAAACCAGTTCCACCATGAAGAAATAAAATAAACAAGAATTATTAGAAATATTGTTAAAGTTGCAAACCGGTACTTACTTTGTCTGAACAAAGGAATCAAACCGAAAAGCGAAACAAAAATTAACGGAGTGTATATAAAAAGCCCTTTCCTGTAGCTAAGCAGCATATTTGTAATTTCGGGTTCAAAGAATTTAAATCCTTCTCCGCTGTATGACCATATCAATGGCTTTCCTGTTTGTATTATATTGATTAAAAACTGAATACAAATAATAAGAAAAACACTCAGAAATGAAATAAAAAACTCTTTTTTAAATTTAAAAAACCTTTTAATTGTTTGTTTTAATGATTGAAAATCAGAGGCTAAAAATGGAATAATAAACAATATAATAAAATTTGTCGGCCTTATTAAAATAGTAAGTCCTAAAGCAACAGATGCACAAAATATATTTTTAATTTCATAATTTATAAATGTTTTTTTAGCAAAATACAAAAAGACAGCAATCATCGAAAATGAATACACATGAGAGAAAGAAGAGTTTACAAAAGTGTAATAAAATAAATTGGTGCCGAATAATATCAGTATTAGTATTATTGAGATGATATTTTTTGGAATAGTATAAAGTGATAGTAATTTTTTTGTAAAAAATAAACCCAGAAGTCCGTAAAATATTCCACCAATGAAAACTGCATACTGAAAAAGAAGCGAATAACCGTCCAAATCATATCCGAATAAAAAACTTAAAAAATAAGCAAGCAGGAAAAAAGGCAGTAAAATAAGAGCGGTACCAGCATAATATTTATTTGTTTTAACATCGCCATGATCAATAAAATAATGACCCTGATAGCTTAAAGAATATTTTTCCTTTTCAATTTCATAAATCTTTGTAAAATCTAATGTTTTATGAATAAAAATTGCCGGAAGGTAGGCATAATATCCTCTGCCATCGCCTGAAATAATATTATCCCTGAAACCCTTAAAATCAAGATTTACAAGAGTAATCGTGTAAATTAAGATCAGGGTTATTATTATAACTGAAGGCTTGTTTTTTAATCCATTTATATTAAAGCTCATTAAAGTTTAAGATATTATTTATTCATCGCTATTATCAATCGCCTGACATGTACAAAACAGATTCCTGTCGCCATAAGCATCATCAATTTTAGTAACTGCAGGCCAATATTTGTCATCATATGACCAAGACATCGGAAATGCTGCCTTTTGCCGTGAATACGGAAATTCCCAATTTTCGGTTGTAACCATTTGTACAGTATGGGGAGCTTTAACTACTACGTTAATTTCTTTGTCAGCTTTTCCTTCTTCAACTTCTTTAATTTCATTACGAATTGAAATCATTGCTTCAATAAAGCGATTAAGCTCCGATAATGGTTCACTTTCAGTTGGCTCAACCATTAAAGTTCCATGAACGGGAAATGCAACTGTTGGTGCATGAAACCCATAATCCATCAATCTTTTGGCAATATCACCAACTGTAATGTTTGCAGTTTTATGGAAGATATTACAATCAAGTATCATCTCGTGAGCTACCCTGTTGTTTTTACCTGTATATAAGATTTTATAATACTTTTCAAGGTTTGATTTCAGATAATTGGCATTAAGGATTGCATATTTTGTTGCTTCGGTTAATCCATTACCACCAAGTAATTTAATATATCCATAAGATATTGGTAAGATCATCGCACTTCCGAACGGTGCTGATGCAATTGCTGAAATTCCCTTTTCTCCGCCTGTTTCAACAAAAGGATTTTTTGGCAGGTACGGAACAAGATGTTTGGCAACACCAATCGGACCGACACCAGGACCACCGCCACCATGAGGAATAGCAAAAGTTTTATGTAAGTTTAAATGACAGACATCGGCTCCGATAATTCCAGGGTTAGTCAGTCCTACCTGTGCATTCATATTTGCACCATCCATATATACCTGCCCACCGTTTTCGTGGATGATATTTAAAATTTCAAGAATACCTTCTTCAAAAACACCATGTGTTGAAGGATATGTTACCATTAAAGCTGCGAGCTTATCTTTGTGTTCTGTAGCTTTTTCTCTCAGATCATCCAGGTCAATATTTCCGTATTCATCGCATTTAATAATAACTACTTTCATTCCTGCCATTACTGCACTTGCAGGATTTGTTCCGTGTGCAGACGACGGTATCAGGCAAATATTCCTGTGTTCCTCTCCCCTGCTTTTAAAATATTCGCGGATAACCATCAATCCGGTATATTCACCTGCTGCACCTGAGTTGGGCTGGAATGAAATTGCTGAAAAGCCCGTTATCTCACAAAAATCTTTTTCCAGTTGGTTTATCAATTCAGTATAACCTTCTGCCTGGTCAACAGGGACGAATGGATGTATCGCTCCGAATTCCTGCCAGCTTATTGGGAAAAGCTCAACAGCAGCATTGAGTTTCATTGTGCATGAACCCAAAGGTATCATTGAACGGTTTAATGAAATATCTTTATTTTCAAGCTTTTTGATATACCTCATCATTTCTGTTTCTGAAAAATAAGTATTAAAAACAGAATGTGTAAGAAATTTGCTTTCTCTTCTCAGACCTTCAGGAAAAGTATTTATTTTCTTTAAATCTTTTTCAATTGAATATTCATTAAACTCCTTATTATTCGCTTTAGCAAATATTTTCAGGATTATATTGATGTCGTCTAAAGAAGTAGTTTCATCAATGCTGATGCCGATATAACGATTATCAATATATCTGAAATTCATCTCATTTTCAAGAGCTTGTTTTTTGATTTCTTCAGCAGAAACATTTTCAGGAAGTTCAATTTCTAAAGTATCAAAGAAAAATTGATTTTTTTGCGTGTATCCGAAATTTTTTATTTCATTGGATAAAATAGCGGCTAAAAGATTAATATTTTCTGCTATTTCCCTAATTCCGTCAGGACCATGATAAACGGCATACATTCCCGCCATTGAAGCCAGCAATGCCTGTGCAGTACAGATATTTGAAGTGGCTCTTTCTCTTTTAATATGTTGTTCTCGTGTTTGTAAAGCCATTCTTAAAGCAGGATTTCCTTGTGCATCAATCGAAACACCGATTATCCTTCCCGGCATATTTCGCTTGAATTTTTCTGTTGTTGCATAATATCCGGCATGTGGTCCGCCGTATCCCATCGGAATACCGAAACGTTGTGTAGAGCCGACAACAACATCTGCATCCCATTCTCCGGGAGGAGTAAGCAAAGCAAGACTAAGCAGGTCGGCAGCAACGGCAACAGGCGTTTCATTTTCATGAGCTTTATTCACAAAATCACGATAATCAATAATTGCACCTTTTTGATTTGGATACTGAACGATAGCTCCGAAAATTTTATCATTAAATTCAAACTTTTTTAAATCACCAATTTCGAGTTTTATTCCAAGTGGCACAGCACGGGTTTTAATAACATCAATTGTTTGCGGGAACATATCATCAGACACAAAGAAAATATTGGCTTCACGTTTTACAGCAACTCTCGAGCGTGTATTAAACAACATTATCATTGCTTCGGCAGCAGCAGTTCCCTCATCAAGCAATGAAGCATTTGCCAAAGGTAAGCCCGTAAGGTCGGAAACCATTGTTTGAAAATTCAGCAATGCTTCAAGCCGTCCTTGTGAAATCTCTGCCTGATACGGAGTATATGAAGTATACCAGCCAGGGTTTTCCAGAATATTCCTTGTAATAACTCCGGGAGTGATAGTATTGTAATATCCTAATCCGATATATGATTTATAGATTTTGTTTTTAGCTGCAATTTTCTTGATATGGTTTAAATATTCGTATTCATTTAAGCCATTCGGTAAATTCAATGGCTCTTTTAACCGGATTGCCTTTGGAACGGTTTCATCAATTAATTCATCAAGAGAAAAAATACCGATCTTTTCAAGCATTTGATTAACTTCTTCTTCACGTGGTCCATTATGTCGTTTAAAAAAATTGTTAGTTATCATTTTAAATATTTTAAAATGCTGTTAATAATAAATTCATTTATACTAATTCTTAACAGGCCCATACGGGCAAGTTTTGCGAAGTAAAGCTGTTTAGAATTAGTTATGCGTGCTGAATAGACCTTTAAAGTTTTTGCATTTCTATTCAGCATTAGTATAAAAATTGAATCTGCAAATTTAATAATCTTTAAAACATTAATGATGTTTGGTTGAAATATTGTGAATAAATTAATTGGATCAGTTTGATGTTTGATAAAGAAGACAAACTGGAAAACATACAAGTGGCAGCGATAGTAACAGTTGCACAGGGAAAGGCTAAAGTATAAAGGCTAAAGGCTAAAGTTAACAAAAAAAGGAGTCTAAAAAATATAGAACTGGCAGTGGCAGCAGCAGTTGTAGGAAAATATATCACAAAACTACTGCCGCTTCTACTGCTACTGCTGCTTTTTCAAAATCGGCTTCAAAGAAATAAACATAAAATTCCCGATTGCAATCGGGATGTCAGATGTCAGATGACATCTGACATTATTTCTTTATTCTCATTCCATAGAACGAACGGTACACAAAGAACAAACCGATAACAAATAAAATACCACCGATAATAGGGGCGTAATTTGTTCCGCCTGTGTCTTTAGCGTGTAAAATCATTTCAATAGAAATTTCAGCAGCTAACAAACCGAATAAAGTAGAGAATTTAATAATCGGATTTAATGAAACCGATGATGTATCCTTGTATGGATCGCCAACGGTATCGCCAACAATAGTTGCTTCGTGCAGCGGTGTATTTTTTTCGCCCAGATCAACTTCAACCACTTTTTTCGCATTATCCCAGGCACCACCGGCATCTGCCATATATATTGCCTGAAACAATCCGAATACTGCAATTGATATCAGGTAGGAAACAAAGAAATTTGGATCAAAAAATGCAAAAGCCAATGTCAGCGAAAAGATCACGGCAAATATATTCCACATACCTTTTTGTGCATACTTAGTACAAATTTTAACAACATCTTTTGAATCCTGAATATCCGCTTCTTTTTTATCAAGATTTATATGTTTTTTTATAAATTCAACAGCACGATAAGCTCCTGTAGTAACGGCTTGTATTGATGCCCCTGTGAACCAGAAAATCACTGCTCCGCCTGTGATAAAACCGATTATTAC
>JADFUO010000114.1 GCA_015222115.1 Bacteroidota bacterium
GCCTTTTTTTTAAATTTGACCATTATAAATTCTGAAGGATGAATAAAAATGATTTTTTTTATTTAGGGAGAATCGTTAAAGCTTATGGAAAAAAAGGTGAATTAAATGTAGTTCTTGACACTGACAACCCTGAAAATTATAAAGATTTAAAATCTGTTTTTTTAGATTTAAAAGGTAATTTAATTCCTTATTTTATTGAAAATATCCAGATTAAAAATAATAAAGCCATTATTAAGCTTAAAGATGTTTTAACTCCTGAAATTGCTGAGATGTTTGTCAATGCTGAAATTTTTCTTCCTTTAGACCAGCTTCCAAAACTCACAGGTAATAATTTTTATTATCACGATATAATTGGATATACAATTATAGACAAGAATTATGGAAGCATTGGAAAAGTTGAAAAAGTGCTTGATCTTCCTCAGCAGGCAATTTTGCAGATAAAATATAAAAATAAAGAGATACTTGTACCGATTACAGACGAAATCATTAAAATAGTTGACAGGAATAATAAACAAATTAAAATTGAAGCTCCAGAAGGATTGATTGAAATTTATTTGTAATTATTACATTGATTTGAATGTTAAACATAAAAATTATTTCCACATGAAAAAGCAAGTTTCGTTAATTTATTTTTTGATATCAGGTATTATTAGCCTCAATATTTTTTTTAGCAGTTGTTCGTCCCATAAAGAAGAACCAATAAAAATTGCTATCTCAAAAGCCAAACCCGAGAAATATTACGGCAGTTATGCAAAATGGCTTAAAAAAGCCGATTCCACAATCGAATGTATTGGTATGTATTTTATACCAATTGATTCGGCACTTTTAATTCTTGAAAATTGTTCGGGTTTATTGCTGACCGGCGGACCAGATGTATTTCCGGGAGAATATAATAAAGTATTTGATACAACAAGATGTGAATCAATAGATTACAAACGTGATACTTTAGAATTTGCTTTAATAAAAAAAGCAATGGATTTGAATATTCCAATACTTGGAATTTGCCGTGGAGCACAAATTTTAAATGTAGCAATGAGTGGAAGCCTCATTGTTGATATTCCTTCCGATTTTGACACAGTTGTGGTTCACAGGTGTAAAGACACTAAAAATTGTTTCCATAATGTTCAGATTGAACCGGGTTCAAAATTGTTTTGGGCAAGCAATATAAATTCCGGAATTGTCAATAGCAATCATCATCAGGCTGTGGATAAACTTGCAGATAAATTTAAAGTAACTGCCTGTTCTGGCGATGGTTTGATTGAAGCCATTGAATGGAAAAACCCCGAAGATAATCCATTTCTTATTGCAGTTCAGTGGCATCCCGAAAAAATGGATTATGATAATCCGTTATCTCTTCCAATTGCTGAATATTTTTTGCAGGAAGCCCGATTATTTAATGAACGGCAACTGGCAGTAGAATAAAATTCGGGTATTATGTTGTTTTTTGTTGGTAAATATTATTGCTGTTCAATGTTCCATGTTAAAGGTTAAGGGTTAAAGGTTTAAGGTTAAACTTTATAAACGTAAACTAATTATTTATTTGAATAATTTTATTTTGTCAGATTTCATTTTACTTAGTATATTTGAAAAAATTTATAGCAAATATGTTTAAACTTAGTATTTATCTTCTGATTATCATTATTTTCACTTCCGTTTCTGTCTCATCACAGCAATTAATAAAACTGAGATATTTACCTCATTGGTTACCCCAAGCACAATTTGCCGGTTATTATATGGCAAAAGAAATGGGAATTTATAAGAAATATGGGCTTGATGTTGAAATAAAAACCGGGGGTCCTGGTTGTCCTGCAGCAACAGAACTTGAAAATGGAAATTGTGATATTGCTTCTATGTTTTTATCAGGAGCAATACAGGCTTACGGTAAAGGTGTTAAATTAGTGGATATTTGTCAACTTTCTAAACGATCTGCATTGATTTTTATAACGAAAAAGAAAACAGGAATTACTAAACCGGATGATTTCAACGGAAAGAAGATTGGAATTTGGAGATCTGACTTTCAAGAATTACCAATGGCTTTTCTTAAAAAATATAATATTGATGCTACAATTGTTCCAATCACCAGCTCTGTAAATGCTTTTTACTATGATATTATTGATATTGTGTGTGTTATGTGGTATAATGAATACCATACAATTCTAAATTATGGAATTAACCCCGATGAGTTGAATGTATTTTTCTTATTCGATCATGATCTTAATTTTCCTGAAGACGGAATTTTTTGTAAAGAAGATTATTATAATAAAAATAAAAAAGTTTGTGAGAATTTTGTTAAGGCAACATTAGAAGGATGGAATTATGCCTTTGAACATGAAGACGAAACAATTGATTTGGTAATGAAATATATGAAAAATGCAAATGTTCCTGCAAATGCAGCTCATCAAAAATGGATGTTTGAAAGAATGAAAGATATTTTTATTTATAAATATCAGAAATTAAATGGGAAATTATCAAAAGAATTATATTTAAAAACAGCAAAAGTTTTACTAGAAACCGGAAAAATTAAATCAATTCCCGATTTTAATGAATTCGATAAAACAAGATAAAAAAGACTAAAAAAAATATTTGAAATATGAAAATATTCACAATGAGAAATAAGGGAATTGCTTTTAGATATAGTCTTTCAATATTGACTATCACTATATTGATATTTGCTCTTTTTTTTATTATTAATCGTAATATTTCTAAAAGAATAATATTGGAAAATGTTGAAAAAAATGTTGAAAATCTAACAATTTCCATAGCCAATAAAATTGAAAGTGTAATTAAATCGGTACAAAAAATTCCGGATAATCAAAGTTCGCTTCTCCAAAATTTTCATTTTTCAGCAGATGAACTTAAAAAACTCATAAGGCTTTCATTAGAAACAAATCCGGAAATATTCGGTAGTTGTATTGCCTACAAACCTTATGGCTTTTATAAAGATTCATTGTATTTTGCGCCTTACTATTATCGGTCGGGCGATTCACTGAAATTTGAGAATCTTGGCAACGATTTATATCAGTATTTCTATTTGGATTGGTACCAAATTCCAAAAGAACTTGAAAAAGCATTTTGGTCAGAGCCTTATTATGACGAAGGAGGGGGAAATATACTTATGTGTACCTATTCGGTACCCTTCTTTAAAAAAACCGAAGGAAAAGAAGAATTTTCGGGAATAATCACTGTCGATATCTCTTTGAAATGGCTTGAAAAACTAATGTCAAAAATAAAATTATTCGATAACGGATATGCTTTTTTGCTTTCCGGAAATGGAACATTTATAACTCATCCTGATGAAAATTTAGTTCTAAATCAAACTGTTTTTAGTATTGCTGAAGAAAGGAATTTATCCAAACTTCGTGAAATTGGGAGAGATATGATAAAAGGAAACAGCAACTTTGTTTCATATACTTCGATAGTTAGTGGTAATGAAGGATGGATTTTTTACGCTCCTCTGAAATCGAACGGTTGGTCAATGGGTGTGTTTATTCCGAGTGATGAATTGTTTGTCGATTTATATAGCCTTAATCGCAAACTGTTAATTTTAGGACTGTCTCTTATACACATCTGACGCTGCCGACGA
>JADFUO010000115.1 GCA_015222115.1 Bacteroidota bacterium
GACTTGTAAAATCTAAAGAGATTGAACACGGTGGTATTCAACCACCATATTCCGACTCAGTAGCTTTTAATAGAAATGATTTTAATTGGTTAATAGATATTCGTTTCCGTGTTTGGAAAAAGCTGAAGTTCAATATCAGATATGCATACTCACTTGCAAAAATCAGGACCAGAGAATTTTATTCCCTGGCAGGTACTTCGTGGACACGCAAGCAATATAATAATGTTCTTACATTTCGCTTGATTTATGTTTTTAATGAACAGGTTGAATATGTTAAAAAGAAGAATAAATAATGCAAAAATCAGCAAAATACTGGATAAAAAAATTAGAACTGACAGAACATCCTGAAGGAGGTTACTATAAAGAAGTTTATCGTGATGATGAAGTAATTAAAAATGAACATTTACCTTCACATTTTAAAGGCAATAGAAATTATTCCACAGCAATATATTTCCTTCTTGACGGAAATGATTTTTCAGCTTTTCATAAGATTAAATCCGATGAAATCTGGCACTTTTATGCCGGCACTTCCTTAATAATTTATGTGATTGATAAAGATGGAAATATTAAAAAAAATGTTTTAGGAAATAATCCTGAAAAAAAAGAAGAACTAATGGCAGTTATCCCAAAAGAATCGTGGTTTGCAGCAAAAGTTATTGATAATAATTCCTTTTCACTTATAGGTTGTACGGTTGCTCCCGGATTTCATTTTGATGATTTTGAACTTGGAAACAGGGAAAATATGATTAGACAATATCCTGAATATAGTTCCCTGATAATTGAATTAACAAGAAATCATAAAATAACTCAATAAGAAATAATTACGCAGCGAAAAAAACGGAATAAAATATTCTGTATCCGGCATTTATATTTAAGGGTGTGTAATAGAATAACATAATCTTCTGCATAATATTAAAAGTTGAATAATAAAAAGACAAGAATAGTATTTGTTCAACTTATTTTATTACGCATCCTAAACATCAATAATTCTGAATTCCGTATGGCTTGGAACACCTTTGAAATCTTCGATATATTTTCCGGAAATATTTTCTAAGCAAGTTCCTTTGGTGTTAATATTATTATCAATAATATTGTTGTTTACCTTAATGAAAAATTTTTCACTCAACACAATTCTATTCGCTTTTGCTTTTGACATTAGTCGTGCTGTCAAATCAATATCCTTCCCATAGTAATCATTGGCACCTTCGAGGAAGGTGATGTTGTATACCTCCGTACAATAATGAATTGAAACTTTACAATTTAAAAACATATCCTTATTTGGGAAGTTTTTTATATTATCAATAGTAGCATAAATTTCTTCAAGCAAAGCAAAGTGGTTATTGTAAGTTGACTTTGATGACAAAACTTTATCGGGAATGTAAAGCATTATTTCATCACCAATTCCTTTCACGATATTTTCGGGGAAATCATTCAAAAAGGTAAGAAAATTAAAAGTATTATTAAGTTTTTTTGCCCAGCTTTGTATTCCTGTTTTGTATTTTATATCTGTAGAATTAATA
>JADFUO010000116.1 GCA_015222115.1 Bacteroidota bacterium
AAGTTATTCAAAGACTCAAAGATATCAGGACAACACAAATGATTTACCGGGCAATAAACAACAAATACACTGCTTCATTCGACACCTTGATTGAATTTTTACATATCGGCGAAATCCCTATAGTAAATATTATCCCTGACCCTGAAGACACTACTTTTACAAAAACAATCAATGACACTATTGGCTATATTAATGTTGGGGATTCACTTTTCGGTAAACGCCCCAACTTTGTTATTGAAGAAATCCGGTTTATTCCTTTTACCGATACTATAGAATTTGAAATGGATGCCGGCGAAATTGAACAAGGAAAAGTAAAAGTTAATGTTCTTGAAATTTCCGCCCTCTATAAATATTATTTAAGAGGAATGGGCAGGCAGTCGATTATAAATTTAATAAAATACCAAAAAGAAATTGACAGGTTCCCCGGCTTAAAATTAGGTTCAATGACAGAAGCTTCTACCGACGGAAACTGGGAATTTTAACAACTTTATGTTAGATGTCGTCACATACTACTGCTAATGCAAATTATATTGATAAAGTTCTGACAAGAAACAGTTCAAGGTCTTATTCAGATTATTATAAAGATTATTTATTATCCATTCAGTTCTCGCTGGATGGATTTTCTTTTTGCGTTCTTGACATTGAGCGGAATAAACACCTTGCTATCAAATCTTATTTCTTTCAGGAAATTGAAGATTACGAAACTCTGTGCAATGAAATTGAAAACATTATTTCAGAAAATGAACTTTTAAAAAGGGCTTTTCATACAATTAATATAAACTTTGAAAGTCAAAAATCAACCCTTGTCCCATCACCGCTTTTTGATAAATCGGAAATAGATTCATACCTGAAATTCAATCATAAAATCCAGTACGACGAAGAAATATTTTTTAACGAACTGAAAAACCTTGAAGCATATAATATTTATGCAATTCCGAATTGTATCAGGGAAAAGATCAGAAGCAAATTTTACAAATACAAAATTTCAAACTTTTCAAGCACTTTAATTGAAAGTCTGCTAATAAATCATAAAAATCAAAGTTTAAAAAATAAAGTTTTTACAAACATACGCCCATCATATTTTGACATCATTATTATTGAAGATAAACAACTTATCTTTTACAATGCTTTCAGATACCGCACTAAGGAAGATTTAATTTACTTTTTGATTTTCACACTTGAACAACTGAAGCTCAATCCGGAAACCATTGATCTGGTCTTGCTCGGAGAAATAAATAAAAGTTCCAATTATTACGAAATATTATTCAACTATATCCGGAATATCAGTTTTATCGAACGAAACGATTACTTCAAATACAGTTATGTTTTAGATGAGGTGCCTTCAAATTACTATTATAACCTTTTAAATATCAGTTTGTGCGAATTATAAGCGGCAGTCATAAAAGCAGAAAAATAATTGCTCCCAAAAATTTACCTGTCAGGCCTACAACCGATTTAGCCAAAGAAAGTTTATTCAACATTTTAATTAATAATTTTGATTTTGAAGAATTGGTTGTACTTGACCTTTTTGCCGGAACCGGTAACATTTCCTATGAATTTGCCTCAAGAAACTGCAGGGAAGTTACTGCCGTGGAAAATAATTTTAAATGTACAGGTTTTATAAAACAAACCGTTCAAAAACTAAATTTTGATAATATAAATATTGTAAGAGCCAATGTGTTTAATTTTCTGAAGTTGACAAACAAAACCTATGATATTATTTTTGCAGACCCGCCTTATGACTTTGAAGG
>JADFUO010000020.1 GCA_015222115.1 Bacteroidota bacterium
AATTTAATAATTATGTCCGGGAAATTGATAAAGAATTTTCGGATTATCTTAAGCAAGCATGGGAAAATTATGAACTTTTTGCTGCCGACAAACGAAAAACCGAACCCAAACCGCCTATAGCTCCCAAATATGATAAGGAAAAAGATAAAACTTCTCATGTAGAAATTAAATGTCTTCCTCCTGTTAGTATAGATATTATCCAAAAAATGCAACCTGAGCTGCCAGGTGTGAAAAAAATTGAACCTGAAAATTTTGAAAAGTTTTCTGATAAAATCAATTTTTATGGGTCAGAATTAAAATATAATTATGATAAAAATTTAAAGGTTGATATTCCAAAATCAATAAATGAAATTGCAATCAGCAATTACTGGGATATAATGAGTGAAACAAATTATAATCATTTTATTGACCAGTTGCTGAATTTTAAGAAAGATTATAATCTAAACGACTGGGGTTATTATATTTTAATAAAAAATATTTCCAGCCGGATTTACCCGGATTCAGAAAACGGAGCAAATCTTTTAACATGGTTTTTGCTCACACGCTCAAGATACAAAGCTAAAGTTGCTTTTAAAGATAATGAAGTATTTTTAATGCTGCCTTCAGCTAATATCATTTATGGAAAAAACTACTATATATTTAATGGATTAAAATATTACCTTTTGGATAAAAAAGTCAACAACATCCAAACTTACCAAAAAGATTTTCCCGAAACCGACATCATTATGGATCTTAATTTATATTATCCAATAAATGTAGGAAGCAATGTCAGTCAAAAAGCTTTAAAATTTAAAGATAATGGAGAGGAATATCTGATAAAATTAAATTACAAACCCGATGCCATTAATTTTTATAAAGATTACCCTTTGGCTGATATTAAAATTTATTTTGACGCAGCAATATCGCCTGAGGCAAAAGAATCAATAATTGATAATTTACGACCAATTGTTAAAGATAAATCCGAAGCAGAAGCAGTAAATTTCCTGTTAAAATTCGTTCAGACAGCATTTGAATATAAAACTGATCAGGAGTATTTCGGATATGAAAAATTCTATTTCCCTGAAGAAGTTATTTATTACCCATATTCCGATTGTGAAGACCGCTCAGTATTATTTTCCTATTTGGTGAAAGAATTATTAGGGCTGGAAGTTATTGGTCTGGAATATGAAGGACACATGGCTACAGCTGTTAATTTTAACGATGATATAGAAGGAGATTATATAAATTATAAAGGGGAAAAATATACTGTTGCGGACCCAACATTTATTAATGCACCTGCTGGTTTGATAATGCCTGAATACAGCAAAACTAAACCCAAAGTTATTGAATTAAAAAATCTTCAGAATAACAAGCTTCAACAGGAAAGAGTCTGGGAATGGGTAAAAAAAGCAGATGGATTCCGAGGTGATAACAAAGATGATATTGGTTTTGATAAAGACGGGAATGCTTATGTAACCGGGTATTTCTCAGGTGAGGCCAATTTCAATGGGAAAATACTATCGGACAATATAGGCGAAAGAGATGTTTTTATCGTAAAATATGATAAAAACGGGAAAGTTATCTGGGCTGAAAGTGCAACCGGCAAAGGAAACGATATTGCTTATAATTTAAAATTGGATAATGAAGGAAATATTTTCATCAGCGGCACTTATAATGAGGACTTGAATTTTAATGGTAACAAGCTGCAAATAACAGGGCAAAGTGATGTTTTTGTTGCAAAATTTAATAAAGATGGAGATTTTATATGGGCAAATAAAGCCGGTGTTGACAAACTTGACCATTCGGTAAATTTTATGTTTGCTGCCAAATTTGACAGAGAAGGAACCAAAACAATGGCAAAACTATATAACGAAACCGAAAATTTCAACAATTACGGTTTGGCACTTGATAACTCAGGAAATGTTTATATTACAGGTTCGTTTTTTTCTACAACAGGCATGAATGTAAACCGGATAAGTTATGACGCCGGCAGTAAATTCAACCCTTCCTCCAGTTTAAAATCAGAAAACGATAAGCTGCTGAATGAAGATTACGAAAAAACCATTGCCGGACTGTTTGCCGCCATGAAACTTTTAAAAATTAATGCTCTTGAGATTTCCGGCATTTCCGTGCAAGAAGTTTTGAATAAACACAACCCTGATTTTAAAAATTTCGCCACTGATTTTTATAACAGCTTTTGCAAAATGACATTCATGAAAAATTCAGGTGGAATAATTACTATCAAAATAAATGACGGCAAATCAATAATTTTTAATAAGATAAAAATTAATAATAATGCAAGAATAAAGGTTGCTCATTATAAAAGCGGTAATGCTCAGGTGGATGTATTTTCAGGAATTTATGTTGGCAGAAACAATATCTGGTATGATATGAATTTTATAAAACTTTATAAAAATTCAGGAGACCTGCTTCTTGATTATGATGATGACCATACACAAAAAAAGATAAATTTGAAAACTGAGATACTCATCCGATGACTTTTAATAACAAAATACGAAAAATAAATAAATTGTAAAATCTCTTATGATGCAAT
>JADFUO010000117.1 GCA_015222115.1 Bacteroidota bacterium
CACCAATAGTATAACTGATATTAAATTCCTGTTTTTAGCGTTTATGTTTTTAAAAATATAAACGCTTTTTTTTTTTTCTTAAAATGATTTTGTATTTTTAGCAATATTTATAAAATGCCGGTTAATGATTAGTGAAGAAATCAAAATTCAGATTAATTCAAAATATCTTGAATTAATTCATAAATGTAAGCCCTTAATGAAAAGGGGTGATATAAGTTTGGTTAACCGTGCTTATGAAATTGCATATAATGCCGAAATTGAAAATTATGCAAATACAGGAGAGTTTAATTTTTGTCATAATATTGATGTAGCTAAAATTTGTGTTGACCAGATTGGCTTAGGTATTACTTCTGTGATTTGTGCTTTATTACATCATGTTGTTATATTCAAATATCTTACATTAGAAGAAATTGAAAATAGGTTCGGAAAATCAGTTGCTGTGATTATTGAGGGCTATGATAAAATTTCAGAATTACGCACAGAAAAAATTTCCCTGCAATCAGAAAATTTCAGAAAACTGTTTCTTACCCTTATTAACGACATCAGGGTAATCCTGATTAAGCTTGCCCACCGGCTTAATGATATGCGAAATATTGATTCATTTTCTGAGGAAAAGCAACAAAAATTCTCTTCTGAAGTTTCATATTTATATATTCCAATAGCCCACCGACTTGGTTTGTATAATATTAAGTCAGAGCTTGAGGAACTATTAATGAAATACGAAAACCCTGAAATCTATAATGAGATATCAAAAAAACTTCAGGCAACAAAATCCAAACGTAATGTTTTTATACAGGAATTTATTGATCCGATTCAACGTAAACTGATACTTCAGAAATTAGACTGTGATATTATCGGACGTCCGAAATCCATCCATAGTATATGGAATAAGATGAAAAAGCAAAATCTGGAATTTGAACAGGTTTTTGATCTTTTTGCAATCAGGATAATCAGCAACAGTAAATTAAAAAATGAAAAATTAGACTGCTGGCGAATTTATTCAATTGTAACTGATATTTTCCAGCCAAATCCAAAACGGCTTCGTGACTGGATAACAACTCCTAAAGCAAGTGGTTATGAATCATTACATACAACTGTGCTGGGTCAGAACAAAAAATGGGTGGAGATTCAGATAAGAACCAAACGAATGAATGAAATTGCCGAGAAAGGCAGAGCAGCTCACTGGATTTACAAAGGGCTTGATAAGAAAAAAGATAGCGAGGAATGGTTAAATCAAATCAGGGATATATTGGAAAACCCCGACCAGATCAACTTTGATATTGAAGCAGGCAGGAAAAAAGACAGCCCGAATGATAAAGTTTATATTTTTACACCAAATGGCGACCTTAAAAAATTAGAATACGGTTCAACCGTACTGGACTTTGCATACGAAATACATACTGATGTCGGCTCTAAATGCAGCGGTGCTAAAGTTAATAATAAATTAGTACAGATAAGGCATGTGCTTCAAAACGGAGATAAAGTTGAAATTATAACTTCAAAAAATCAAAAGCCAAAACTTGACTGGCTAAATTTTGTTATTACTAATAAAGCAAAAGCTAAAATAAAACGTTCATTATTAGAAGATAAATATAAAGAAGCAGATAATGGAAATCAGATTTTAAGACGAAAATTAAAAAACTGGAAAATACCTTTTAATGATGAGTCAATTGACAAGTTGATAAAACATTATAAATTTAAATCGTCAGTTGATCTGTATTATTCCATTGCAGTTGAAAAATTGGATTTAGCGGAAGTAAAAAAGCTTTTAGTTGAAAAAGCCGGTAACACTTTGCCGAAAAAAAATGAAGAGAGAAAAACTATTGCCTATGAAGAAATAAGCAAACAGCTTGAAAAATCTGAGGAAGAGTTTTTAGAAATTGATGATAAAATAAAAAATGTCAGCTATAATTTAGCCAAGTGCTGTAATCCAATCTCCGGTGATGCTGTTTTTGGATTTATTACTGTTGGTAAAGGAATTACAATTCACAGGGTAAACTGCCCTAATGCTGCACAAATGCTTTCAAGATATGATTACCGTATAATTGATGTTAAATGGAAAGATGCGGATCAGATACATTACCAAACAATTATTAAAGTAACAGGTGTTGATGAAATTGGTTTGTTAAAGCAAATTTCAAAAGTAATTTCAAACGACCTGAAAGTTAATATGATATCAATTTCTGCTAATTCAAAAAACGGAATATTTGAAGGAAAAATTAAAGTTAGTGTAAAAGATACCAAGCATTTGGATGAGTTGCTGTTTAAATTGGTAAAAATTAAAGGAGTTACTAAAGCTACAAGGATTGATAGTTTTAAATGATTAGATGGCAGAGTGCTTGGTTGGCGTTATGTATGTCGCTGGCAGGTGATGTTTGCCGGCGGACTACCAAACCGTTAGCAGATGATATTTACTGGCGAATTGCCAAGCAGTTGGCAGGTAATACTTGCCAGCTTACACCAAACTGCCGGGAGGTCCTTCCTCCCTGCGGTCGTCAGGATGACACTTGCAAGTAATTATCTTTTTACCAAAAAGTACAATTGTCATTATCTTATCTATTACGAACATTTTACTAATATTGATCTTGCCATAAAACGTGAAAAAGATATCAAAGGCTGGCGAAGAGAAAAGAAAGATGCCTTAATTGTAAA
>JADFUO010000118.1 GCA_015222115.1 Bacteroidota bacterium
AAATTATTTATGAGTCCAGTTTTAAAAAGCTATCGGATGACTGATCTTTCAAAAATCGTCAAAATAATAAAACTGTGTATCAATTAATTAAAAAGTCATCCGATGGCTATCATTTAATTACAGAGTCAATATATATCTTAATCTCAACCTAAAATCACATAACGCAGCGAAGCTGCAAACAAATTGATTTAAGAACACCGATTAACGATTAACGATTTTTGATTTATATTTTCCATATTCTTTTGTGCAGTTTCTATGCTTTTACGAATATAGATATTAATTCATTTCAAATTCTTTTTTTATCCAGTCATAACCTCTTTCTTCCAGTTCAATTGCAAGTCTTTTCCCTCCTGATTTTACTATTCTTCCATCATATAAAACATGCACAAAATCAGGAACAATATATTCCAGCAGTCGCTGGTAATGAGTAATAATTATAAAAGCATTTTCATTGGTTCGCAGTTTATTAACACCATTAGCCACAACCCTCAAAGCATCAATATCCAGACCTGAATCGGTTTCATCCAAGATTGACAAAGTTGGTTCAAGCATAGCCATCTGAAAAATTTCGTTTTTCTTTTTTTCACCACCTGAAAATCCTTCATTTACAGAACGGTTTGTGAGTTTTGATTGGATTTCCACCAGTTTCTTTTTATCTTCCATCGTTGCGAGGAACTCAGGTGCAGAAATCGGAGGAAGTCCTTTGTATTCACGATGCTCGTTAATTGCCGTACGCATAAAATTAGTAATGCTTACGCCCGGGATTTCAACAGGATACTGAAATCCAAGAAAAATTCCTTCCCTTGCACGGTCTTCAGGCGGCATATTATTGATGTTTTTTCCCTTGTAAATTATTTCCCCTTCGGTGATTATGTATTCACCTTTTCCGGCAATAGCCATTGCCAACGTGCTTTTTCCGGTTCCGTTAGGTCCCATAATTGCATGAACCTCACCATTGTTCACACTAAGATCTAAACCCTTTACAATTTCTTTCCCCTGAATTGATACATGCAGGTTTCTTATATTTAATAACATCTCAAAATATTTTAGATTTTAGATTTGCAATTTATCATTTATAATTTATCATTTTTCATTTAACCAACACTTCCTTCCAATGATATTTGAAGCAGTTTTTGGGCTTCAACTGCAAACTCCATTGGAAGCTTTTTTAAAACTTCTCTGGCATAGCCATTAACTATCAGCCCTATTGCACTTTCTGTTTCTATTCCTCGCTGGTTACAGTAAAATAACTGGTCATCTGAAATTTTTGAAGTTGTTGCTTCATGTTCAACTACCGATGATTTGTTTTTTACATTAATATATGGAAACGTATGTGCTCCGCATTTATCACCCAAAAGTAAAGAATCGCATTGTGAATAATTCCTTGAGTTTTCAGCTTTTTTAGAAATTTTAACAAGTCCTCTGTAACTATTGTTGCTGTGACCTGCCGAAATTCCTTTTGAAATTATTGTGCTTTTTGTGTTTTTTCCTATATGAATCATCTTGGAACCTGTATCTGCCTGCTGATAATTGTTTGTAACAGCCACAGAGTTAAATTCTCCTACCGAATTATCACCTTTCAAAATACAACCCGGATATTTCCACGTAATTGCTGAGCCGGTTTCAACTTGTGTCCAGGATATTTTTGAATTTTTTCCTTTGCATATTCCCCTTTTTGTGACGAAATTGAAAATACCGCCCTTTCCTTTTTTATCACCTGGATACCAGTTCTGAACAGTTGAATATTTAACTTCGGCGTCATCCAGAACAATGATTTCTACAATTGCCGCATGCATTTGGTTTTCATCACGCATAGGAGCTGTGCAACCTTCCATGTAGCTAACATAACTCCCTTCTTCAGCAATAATCAGGGTTCTTTCAAACTGACCTGTTTTAGCAGCATTAATCCTGAAATACGTTGAAAGCTCAATCGGACAGCGAACACCTTTAGGTATATAACAAAACGAACCGTCGCTGAAAACTGCTGAATTTAATGCTGCAAAATAATTATCAGTGTAAGGGACAACACTTCCCAAATATTTTTTCACAAGTTCAGGATGATTTTGAACTGCTTCGGTAAACGAACAAAAAATTATATCGTGCTTTGCTAGTGTGTCCTGAAATGTGGTTTTTACAGAAACACTATCAATTACTGCATCAACAGCAACTCCTGTCAGTCGTTTTTGTTCCTCAAGCGATATGCCGAGTTTATTAAAAGTTTCAAGTAATTCAGGGTCAACCTTATCAATATTATCCAATTCTTTCTTTTTCTTTGGAGCTGCATAATAAATAATGTCCTGAAAATTTATTTCCGGAATTTTCAGATGTGCCCATCGCGGCATTTTCAGGGTTTTCCAGTACCGGAATGCTTTAAGACGAAGCTCAAGCAAGAATTCGGGTTCATTCTTCTTTTTGGAAATAAAATGGATGGTATCTTCATTCAAGCCCATCGGAGCCATTTCCATTTCAATATCAGTTACAAACCCGTATTTATATTCCCCCTGGGTTACCTCATCAATTATATTGTTTTTGTCTGAATTCATTCTGATAGAACCAATGTAGCTTATTAAGATTAAATTTAAATAAAAAACAGGCATACAAAATTACACAAAATTATTGTTATACTAAACGCATCCATACGGACAAGTTTATACTTCACTAATATTATAAATATTATATTATTGATTTATTCTCAATTTACCTCATTTTTTGATATTTTTGCAAATAACCATCAGTAAATAAAATATTTTTCCAATGCCAAAACAAAACATCCCCAGAACAGAACTTTCCGAATTAGGTGAATTCGGATTGATTGACCTGCTTACCAAAAACATAAAATTAAAAAATAAAAGCACTATTAAGGGCGTAGGTGATGATACAGCTGTTATTGAAAAAAACAGGAATAAATTTACATTGGTAACAACCGACCTGCTAATTGAGGGCGTTCATTTTGACCTTACGTATTATCCTTTAAAACATTTGGGTTATAAAGCAGCCATTGTAAACTTTTCGGATATTATTGCCATGAACGGCAAACCGGAACAAATAATAATCGGGATTTCCGTATCAAACCGTTTTTCTGTTGAGGCAATTGAAGAAATCTATTCAGGGATTTACCTTGCCTGCGAAAAATATAATGTTGATGTTGTCGGTGGTGATACCACCTCAAGTGTTTCCGGGCTTTTTATTGCCATCACAGTAATCGGCGAGGTTGATAAGAAAGATATTGTTTACCGCAGCACTGCAAAAAAAGGCGATTTATTATGCGTTACCGGCAACCTTGGAGCAGCATACATGGGACTATTATTGCTTGAACGCGAAAAACAGGTTTTTAAAACCGACCCTAAAATGCAACCCGACCTTGCAGGAAATGATTATATTCTTGAACGGCAACTGAAACCCGAAATCAGGATTGATATTATTGAAAAACTTAAAGAACATAATATTAAACCAACTTCAATGATTGACATTTCAGATGGTTTGGCTTCCGAAATAATGCATTTATGCAAGGATTCAAATCTCGGATGTAATTTATACGAAGAAAAAATTCCGATTGATATAACAACTGCAAGTGTAGCAGAAGAATTTAAAATTGATCCCACAACTGCAGCTTTAAGTGGGGGGGAAGATTATGAGCTTCTTTTCACAATCAAGCAAAGTGATTATGTAAAAATCAAAGACATGGAAGGCATTTCAATCATCGGTCACATGACAGATAAAAGCGAAGGCGAAAATTTAATCACTCGTTCAGGCACGTCCATTCAACTTAAGGCTCAAGGGTGGGAAGCGTTTAAAAATATGGATCTTGCAAATATTAAATAAACATATCACTCAACTCCAATCCATCATTAAATCATTACCCGGAAAACCCGGTATCTACCAGTTTTTTGATAATGATGGGAAGATAATTTATGTGGGTAAAGCCAAAAATCTAAAAAAAAGAGTTTCATCATATTTTAATAAAGACATATCAGGAAGTGGAAAACTTACTTTACTTGTTAAAAAAATTGCTGATATTAAATATATTGTGGTTGATACGGAGTTTGATGCTTTGCTGCTTGAAAATAACCTTATTAAAAAATACCAGCCCCGCTATAATGTGCAGTTGAAAGATGATAAATCTTTCCCTTGGATTTGTATAAAAAACGAGCCATTCCCGAGAGTTTTTCAAACAAGAAATTCCATAAAGGACGGCTCAATATATTTCGGGCCTTATGCTTCGGTAAGAATGATGAAAACCGTGCTTTACCTTATCAAACAATTATATCCTTTAAGGAATTGTAATTTTAAACTTACTGAAAAAAACATTCAAAATAAAAAATATAAAGTTTGCCTTGAATATCATATCGGAAATTGCAAAGGTCCTTGCGAAGGCAAACAAACCGATGATGAATACAATAATACAATTACAGAGATTAAAGAAATAATTAAAGGCAATATAAATGTTGTAGCCGGTCAGTTAAAAAGATTAATGAATGAATTTGCAAAAAACTATGAATTTGAAAAAGCACAGCTTGTAAAGGAAAAAATCGTGTTACTTGACCGTTACCAGAGCAAATCTACTATCGTAAATCCGAAAATCAATAATGTTGATGTTTTTTCAATAATTACAGATGAGAACTACGGATTTGTTAATTTTCTGAAAGTAATAAACGGAGCTATAGTCCAGGCTCATACAGTTGAAATTAAAAAAAAATTAGACGAAAGTCCTGAGGAATTACTTGCACTTGCCATTACTGATTTTCGTAAAAGATTCAGCAGTAATGCACCAGAAATAATTATACCTTTTAAAATAGAATATGAAATTCCTGAAACAAAATTTATAATCCCGAAACGCGGGGATAAAAAACATTTGCTTGAACTATCAGAAAGAAATGCAAAATATTATAAGATTGAAAAGCAAAAACAAAAAGACCTTATTGACCCCGAACGCCACACAAAAAGAATATTGAACACAATGAAAAAAGACCTGCGATTGAAGGAACTTCCTGTTCATATTGAATGTTTTGATAATTCAAATATTCAGGGTGAATACCCTGTTGCAGCAATGGTTGTTTTTAAACACACAAAACCATGTAAAAAAGAATACAGGCATTTTAACATTAAAACTGTTGAAGGTGCAAATGATTTCGCTTCAATGGAAGAAATTATTTTTAGGCGTTATAAACGTCTGCTTGATGAGAAAAAGCCATTGCCCCAATTAATTGTTGTTGACGGTGGAAAAGGTCAGCTAAGCGCTGCATTAAAAAGTCTTGAAAAATTAAATTTAAGAGGAAAAATCAGCATTATCGGCATTGCAAAAAAGCTTGAAGAAATATTTTACCCTGAAGATTCCCTTCCATTATATATTGATAAAAAATCCGAGACCCTAAAGATAATTCAGCAATTGCGTGATGAAGCCCATCGCTTTAGTATTACTCATCACCGGAAAAAAAGAGAAAAAGGGACAATAAAATCTGTTTTAACGGAAATTGATGGAATAGGTTATTCTACTTCTCAAAAATTGCTTCAAAAATTCCGATCGGTTAAAAACATTAAAAAAGTATCAATTAAGGAATTACAAAAAGCTATTGGAAAATCAAAAGCTCAAATTGTGTTTGATTATTTTAATAAAATTAAATAATATTCTTAACTTAGCTATTTAGATAAAATTTCAAGTTTCATTAATAAATCATTTGACTTATGGAATGTAATAA
>JADFUO010000119.1 GCA_015222115.1 Bacteroidota bacterium
ATATTACTTGTTTTATTTCAATCCCGAGTACTCGGGAAACAATGAAACAATTGAACAATTTATTTATTAACTCTGTGAACGGTTACCAAATTAGTTACTTATTTCTTTTTTATCAGGTCTTTTGTAACATAATAAATAGCTAAAATTACTGATAAAATAGATAAAACAACTGTAAAAACAGGAAATTCCAATTTAATCAGTTTATCAAGTTCAATACCGCCAAATACACCTACGAGTATTATCACCAGCATTTGCACAGCGATAGTAGAATATCTGGCATAACTATCAAATAGTTTTTTCTTTGATTTTAGGTCCTTCATTTTTTAAAGGGAATTTATTATCTGATAATTTTGTTTCCCCCATATTACACGAACCGGAAAATTTTGCTCCGGGCTCAATTGCAAGTTTACCTGTTGTAACTTCTCCTGAAAATTTAGCCGAAGCTTTTAAAGAAAGTAGTTCAGCTACAGTTACATTTGCTTTTACCTTTCCTGAAATATCAGCATTCTGGCATTTGATCTCTCCCTCAACATTTCCTGTAGAACCAACAACTACCTTGCCTTTTGAACTTATTGAACCTATTAAAGTACCATCAATTCTAAAATCACCGTTTGATTCAATATCACCTTTTACGGTAGTGTCGGCACCCAGTAAATTTCTGGAAGCGGTTTCATTAATATTATTTTTAGCCATTTTATAAAGTGTTTTAAATGTTATTAGTTTAAATAATTTTTTTCAAAGAACTTTGAATATTGCCCTGTATCCTTATTTTTATAAAATACAGGATAATTTTCAGTAGATATCACAAAATTCTGATAATCAATAGGTGTAAGACTTGAAAAAACATATTCGTCTTTTGAGATTGTATTAAAGTAACCCATGGCATATTCCATATTTCCAAAATTACCTACTGTTATCATATACCTGTTTCTATCCAACAAAATACTGTTAATTGTCAGCTTTTCAAGTCTGTAATATTTTTTATTAAAATCTGATATTTTTACTTTTAATGCATTCAAATTTACAGATTTTTCTTTTACAATAAGCATATAAAAGAAAATCGCATTAGGATCATAAATATAAGGTGAAATGAAATCAGCATCTTCATCCGATACTTCTGAACCATCTTTGCCTGATAAAGAAGATTCACCTGATAAGTGGTCAAGAATATCTTGCGCCAAAGGTTTTACTTCACTTTGAGGGTATTTTTTTATAAGCTGTTTTAAAGCTGTTTGCAACGAATCAACAACCTCAATTTTTCCAATTGACAATGCTCGCAGGAACTCAAATTTTGGCATTAATGCAGTATCACTATATGTTGATATTGCATTGTCGGAATAATTAATAACCATATAATACTGCTCGTTAGTAAAAGCTTCATAAGTGTTTTTATACAATGCAGCGGCAAGATCATGTTGTGCATACATGGTTTTATAATAATCAGGATCCTGAATAACTTTTGCATAATCACTTTCGGGATATTTATTAATTATCAGATTTTTGTAAAAATCAAGCTTTTCCTGATCACCTTCCTCAGTATAAAGTTTATATAAACTATAATAAGCTTTCAATTGATATTTATTTTGCGGAAAGCGATTAAGCAGCTCCTCAAACGATTCAATGGATTTTTCATCATCTTCTAATCCTTCTTTATACAGCCCGCCTAAATTAAATAATGCATCAATAATTTTATCATTGGAAATTTTAATTTCTTCCTCAGTAAAAGGAATATTTTGTAGATAATACTCTCTGTCTTTTGGATTTGTTGAAACGACTATAGCACTATCAACTCCTATGCTATCCGCTACAATTTCTTCCTGCTCATCAAAACCAAACGATATAATTTGCTTATTGATCAATCTCCAGTTATCTTCTAATTTTCTGTTACCCCAATTTTTTACAAATTCCGTATAACCGGAGCTAATCATTTGTGGATTGTAAAAATACCATGCTCCGCTCCTGCTGTCCTGTGTAAAGTCAGTTTGACCCGATAATCCTCTATCTTGTTGTGCTAATAATTCCTGCTCTATTCTTTCTTCTTCATCTTTAATATATTTTTCAATGATATTATTAACAATAGCATTTCTGTCTTCTTCCGACAGGCTGGCAAGATATTGCAAACTATCTTCAAGCTGAATAACTGATAAGTTTGTAACCAAAGAAAACAGTGTTAGTGCTTTGTTTTGTATTACTTCATAATTGGGAAAGTCTTCGGGTAATGCTTGCATTGCAGTGTCGTAATATGCCTGAGCATTTTCATATTCGGGAATTATAAAATAAATATCAGCAAGTTTTAATGATGATGTTACTTTTTGATAATCATTGTTAGAACTTGAACTAACTGATAATTTTAAATAATTTATACCTAATGTATCATTGCCATCTTTAAGGGCAATCTCAGCCAATGCATAATAAATCTGGTCTTTATATTCCTTATTTTTAACATCTTTAAGCATTTTTGTTAGTGTTTTATTAATCTGCTTACTATCACCTGATGCTGCATCATAAGTTTTGGCTAAATTAATTTTTGCCTGAAAAGCCATTTCGTAAGGAGGATTTCGTTTAATAACCTGTGAATATAATTTCGAAGCTTGAGTGAGATGATTTTCCTTTTGATAAATCTGGGCGAGCATAAATTTGAGCCTTGTAATAAGTTGTTTGTTTGAATTTAATTCAATGCTCCTGTATAAATAATTTATTGCCGGGTCATATTTTTCCTGAAGTATGTAATAATTTGCAAATATTAAAGGGAACTTTTTTAAAAATTTAGGTTTAATAAATTCTTTTTCCTCTTTGCTTTGAAATGAGTTAAGCAATGCTTCTGATTTTTCAAATTCACCCATTTGATTGTATGTTTGAGCCAACCACAACATTGCATCATACTTGATATCATTTTCGCTATATTCTTTAATCACAAAATTGAAGGTTCTGCGGGCACCAATGTATTCCTGCTTGTAAAAGTATGCTTTTCCGATAAGCATATAACTGTCGTCAATCCATCTGCAATATTCCTTATCGCCAAAATGCATTGAATGACGCTGAATAACTATTGAGGCTTTTTCTATTGCCCTGTCCATATATGGATTTAGTGTTGTTGCATTAGCCTTTGCTCCATAGTTAAAAACAGGAAGGATTTTATTGTAATCATCAACAACAATTTTTTTCAGCTCGGCTTTTCCTTCTTTATAACTTTCATTACCATTCCAGTAACAGTTATAATGGGATGTTAAATTATGGTAAACCCTACGTGTAAAACTATTTTTCTTTGTGGAGCACGAAAACAAAACAATTAACATTAAGAAAATTGCAGTTATATTCAGAAATTTATATAATTTTTTTACAATCAAGTTACTGTAAATTTATAATATGACAAAATAATATCATGTTTTATTAACTTTGATTTTACAAAAATATTTTATTTTTTTTAATTACCTGCAAAATTTAGGTTTTGTTTGTAACTTTGCAGGCTGAAAAGTTTATTGAACAGATGCCACGTAAAAAAAGTAAGAATAAATGGTATTATAAATTAAGAGATAAATACCGGCTGATTATTTTAAATGATGAAACTTTTGAAGAAAGGGTATCATTCAGGTTATCACGTTTAAATGTTTTCATTACCTTAGGTACTCTTTCAATTTTTTTGATATTTTTAACAACAATCATAATTGCTTTTACTCCTTTGCGGGAGTATATTCCGGGTTATATGGATGTTACTCTGCCTAAAAAAATATATTTTCTACAGCAAAAAGTCGATTCTTTAGAAAGGGATTTTAATCAAAAAAATTTATATATTCATAACATTAAAAATATTATTGAAGGTAAAGAGATTGTTGATTTTATTCCTGAAGAACCGCAAACAAATATTAATTACGATACAATATCTTTAAGAAGATCAATTGAAGATTCAATACTTAGAGCTGAATTTGAAAACCAGGATCAATATAATCTTTATTTTAATGAATATGGAGATTTATATGGGGATAATCATACAATGGGGAGTTATATGTTTTTTACACCAATGAAAGGCATCATTACAAAAAATTTTAACCCTAGCGAGAAACATTATGGTATAGACATAGTTGCAAAACGAAATGAAACAGTAAAAGCCACTCTGGACGGCACTGTCATAATTTCAGGCTGGACAGTGGCAACAGGTTATATTATCGGGATTCAACATCAGCGGAATATTATATCAATTTATAAACATAATGCAGCTTTACTGAAAAAAGAAGGGAATTTTGTTAAAGCCGGTGAGCCGATAGCAATAGTTGGCGAATCGGGTGAATTAACTACAGGTCCGCACCTGCATTTTGAATTATGGTATAATGGAACACCTGTCAATCCTTTGGATTATATGACATTTTGATGATTATAAAATGAAAAAACGAATTGCAATATTAGGATCAACAGGCTCAATAGGCACACAAGCACTGGAAGTTATCAATCAACATCCTGAAAATTTTGAACTTGAAGTAATTACTGCTCATTCAAATGCAAACCTACTTATTGAACAGGCAATTAAGTTTAAACCTAATGCTGTTGTTATTGCCAACGATAAATTTTACAATAAAGTTTTTAATGCTTTAAATACCTATGATATTAAGGTTTTTAGTGGCAATGAGTCTATATCTCAAATTATCGAAATGGATTCTATTGATATTATTTTGGTGGCATTGGTAGGTTATGCAGGATTAAAGCCCACATTAAAAGCAATTGAAAAAGGAAAACAAATTGCCTTGGCAAATAAAGAATCCTTGGTTGTTGCCGGAAAACTTATTACCGAATCAGCTAAAAAAAATGGAGTAAATATTATTCCTGTTGATTCCGAACATTCGGCAATTTTTCAATGCCTTGCCGGAGAATCTTTTAATCCTATTGAAAAAATTTACTTAACGGCTTCGGGCGGACCATTCAGAGGAAAAGAAAATAAATTCTTAAAAAATGTTAAAAAAGAACAAGCCCTGAAGCATCCAAACTGGAAAATGGGAAATAAGATAACCATTGATTCTGCAAGCTTGATGAACAAGGGTTTGGAAGTTATTGAAGCCCATTGGCTATTTGATTTAAAACCCGAACAAATTCAGGTAATTATTCATCCCCAGTCAATTATACATTCAATTGTTCAGTTTTGTGATGGTTCAATGAAAGCCCAGATGGGATTACCTGATATGAAATTACCGATTCAATATGCTTTATCTTTTCCTTTTAGAATAAAATCCGATTTCCCTCGTTTTAGTTTTTTTAATTATCCCGAATTAACCTTTGAAGCACCCGATTTTAAAATTTTTCGTAATCTTGCACTTGCTTTTGAGGCTGTGAAAATGGGTGGCAACATACCCTGCATTTTGAATGCTGCTAATGAAATTGTTGTTGAAGCATTTCTAAATGATAAAATCGGGTTTCTTAGAATGCCCGATATAATTGAAAAATGTATGCAAACAATCAATTTCATTAAAGACCCGTCGTACGAGGATTATGTTTTTACGGATAATGAAACAAGAATAAAAGCATTAAGTTACATACGTTAATTTTTTAATATGGATATTTTTATCAAAATCATACAATTGTTATTAAGTCTTTCAATACTTGTGATTTTTCACGAGATGGGGCATTTTGTAGCTGCAAAGATTTTTAAAACACGTGTAGAAAAATTTTATCTCTTTTTTAATCCATGGTTTTCAATATTTAAAATTAAGAAAAATTATACCGAGTACGGCTTGGGCTGGCTGCCTTTGGGTGGTTATGTAAAAATTTCGGGGATGATTGATGAATCTTTAGATAAGAAGCAATTAAAAAAGCCGCCACAACCATGGGAATTTCGCTCGAAACCGGCATGGCAAAGACTGATAATTATGCTTGGCGGAGTAACGGTTAATGTTTTACTCGCAATTGCCATATATATAATTCTGCTTTTTACCTGGGGTGAACAATATCTCCCAACTACAGAAGTAAATAAATACGGTATTGTTTGTGATTCGCTTGCCATGGAAATGGGCTTACAAAATGGTGATAAAATTATTTCAATTGATAACAAGCCTGTTGAAGATTTCTTAAAAATCCCTTTAAAATTAATTCTTGATGAAGGAAAAACAATACAAATAATCAGAAACGGTATACCGCTGGAAATTCAAATCCCTCAGGGATTTATTGGTAAACTCATAAAACATAAATCATCCGATTTTATTTTTATCAGATTCCCTTTTGAAGTTGGTGATTTCAGAAAAGGCTCACCCGCAAAAGAAGCAGGACTAATGATTGATGACAAGATAATTGGATTGAATGATAAATCAATGATTTATTTTGATGAATTTTATAATGAAATTCAAAAACACAAGAACGAAGAAATATCCGTTTTGGTTCTAAGAAATTCCGATACATTAAATATAAATGTAAATGTTCCTGAAGAAGGTTTAATAGGAGTATATCCCAAGTCGCTTGATAATTACTTCACATATAACGAAATAAATTATTCTTTTTTTGAAGCTATACCGGCTGGTATAATTAAAGCTTATGATGGAATTGGTAATTATCTCAAACAACTAAAATTGTTATTTTCACCCGAAGTCAAAGCCTATGAATCAATCGGCGGATTTATCACCATTGGCAGTATTTTCCCGTCAACATGGGATTGGGAGCATTTCTGGAAACTAACAGCTTTCTTATCTATAATGTTAGCTATTCTTAATTTATTGCCTATTCCTGCTTTAGATGGAGGTCATGTAATGTTCTTACTTTATGAAATTACTACCCGCAGAAAACCCAGTGATAAATTTATGGAATATGCCCAAATTGTTGGAATGATAATTTTATTCAGTTTACTGATTTTTGCTAATGGGAATGATATTATTAAACTTTTTAAATAGCTTATTACTATTGGTTCTATTTAAAATATTATTTAATCCATATAAAACTATACAGAATCATAATTTAACATTGTGAGAAGTTACAATACATCCATATATGTTTAATCAGCTACCTTATCCTTTAACGATTTAAAACCATTGCCTATAATTTCATTCGCATTAATTACTGTCATGAATGCTTTTGGGTCTATCTCATTAATAAAATCCTGAAGCATAGCTAATTCACGCCTGTTAACAACAGTAAAAATCAATGTTTTTTCAGCATTGTTGTACATGCCGTTTCCATGGATATAAGTACCCCCGCGATTCAAATCATTAATAATTTTATTTCGTATTTTTTCATACTTATCAGAAATTATAAATAATGTTTTATCATAACTTATACCTTCCAATACAACATCTATTACTTTGCCTGTAATAAAAATCACTATTAAAGAATATAACGGGATTTTCCAATCTCTGAAAGCAATTAATCCTACCAAAACAATTACCGAATCAACATAGATCATTAATTGGCCCAAAGGGATTTTTGTATATTTACCGATTATCATAGCAATAATATCCGATCCACCTGAAGTAGCCTTTGCTTTAAAAATTAAACCGAGTCCCAAGCCTACAAAAACACCTCCGAAAATTGAAGAAAGCAAAGCATCGCCTTCAACTAATGGTGCCTCGCCCCAAAAGTAGGTTAATCCATCTACAAAAAAGGCAGTAAGCACAAAACCTACAACCGTTTTTACACCAAACCTCGGACCCAATACTTTTATACCAATAATAGTTAATGGAATATCAAATGCCAATGCAGTCATACCTACCGGAGTATCAATCAAATAATGCAAAACTATAGATATTCCATATACCCCTCCCGGTATTATTTTATAAGGAGTAATAAATAATACAAATCCTGAAGCAAGTATAAATGATCCAAATAAAATTAAACTGTAATTTAAAAACCATTTCTTTGAAAAAGGTTTTTCCTTTTGTATGAATGCCATAACTTATAAGATTTTAAGTGTTAAAAAATGGCTGCAAAAGTAATTAGTTTTATAATATTAAAAAGAAAAAATAAAATATTTTCAACACTATTACGTTTTTGCAACAAATTGATTCTGGTGGATTTAAACTAAATGTTTGAAAAATAATTCTAATAAAACAAGTTTTATTATTAAACTTTTATCTTAAATAAAAATATTTTTATTATTTTAGCCCTTCTTATAAACATATTGTATATCTATTTAATGAACTTGAAAAAACACATAATCGTAATAATATTTTCATTGTTTTTTGGCAATATGAGCATTGCACAACAAATGCCTCAATTTACTCAGAATATGTTTACTAATATGGCTGTAAACCCGGGCTATGCTGGAATAAGTGGAGCAATGTGTGTAACCGGATTAGTAAGACAACAATGGGTTGGTTTTAAAGATAGCGAAGGTAATAAAGTTGCCCCCGAAACATTTCTAATTTCATTCGATACACCTATCAGAATGTTACATGGAGGAGTCGGAGTATCTGTTATTCAGGATAAAATAGGTTTTCAAAAAAATGTGGGATTAAATGTAGGATATTCATATCATCGCGACTTGGGCAGAGGTGTATTGGGGATTGGTGCTCAAATCATCTTTTTGAACAAATCAATAGATGCTTCTAAATACATTGCAATTAACATGGAGGATCCGATAATAAAATCTCTCCAGAGCAATGGAAGTTCAATGCTTATTGATTTTGCATTGGGGCTGTTTTATAAAGTCCCCAATGCATACTATATTGGTATATCATCATATAACTTAGCTCAGTCAAAGTGGAAATTTGAAAATGATTTTAATTACTCTTTAAAAAGAACTTTTTATTTCACCGCAGGTTATGAATTTACTTTACCAAATAATCCTTCTTTCCAAATTGACCCTTCAATTTTTATAAAAACCGACGGTTCATCAACACAATACGATATAAATGCTCTTGTAAAATACAATAATAAGTTTTGGGGAGGCGTTACATACAGAGTACAGGATGCCGTAGCGGTTTTGCTTGGAATGCAATATAAGAGTTTCCGAATAGGTTATGCTTATGATATTCCACTTTCAGCAATCGGAATGAATGGCAGCCATGAAGTTTTATTGGGTTATTGCTTTAAAATTGAAGCAGAAAAAGCAAGGAAAAGATATAAAAATACAAGATTTTTATAATTTAATTTGTTCATTAATTTTTTTTATTCAGATTTTTTTTAATTTTGAACCCCCGAAAATAATAAATATTTGTAATTCCCGTTAGTTTGACAATTAAATATTAAAAA
>JADFUO010000120.1 GCA_015222115.1 Bacteroidota bacterium
GAACGTAAAATTCTTAATTTTTATAAGATCCGAAAGAGTGATTTTTTCAGCATTTATAATATCTTCACGGTTATTTAAAACTATCTTCATTTTTTCCTTCTGCTTAAAATTATTTCAAGTACTAAATTTGCTTGCATGTTTGCAACAATACCAACCTTTGGTGCCATAGGAGGCATATTTTCTGACGTTTCTGTTTTCTCATCTCCGCAAATATATAAATCGCCGATTTGCCTTGTTTTAATTGAATTATTATCACCCCAGCCGGCAACTCCTAATCCGGAAATAATAGGTTTTCCGGGCATTTCCGACAATACGGTTTCAATAATCATTTGCTTCATCTCTGCAAGGTCAAAAGCTTCAACAATAATATCGCATCTATTAAAAATCTTAACTATACTTTCGGGATTAAGTTTTATATTATAAGTACGGACATTAACTTCAGGATTTATTTTTTTTATGTTATCTTTTAAAGCAATAACCTTTTTTTCCCCGATTTGATCAAAAAAATAATATTGCCGGTTTAAATTGTTTTTTTCAACTACATCAAAATCGGCAATTATCAGTTTGCCCACGCCAACTCTTGCCAAAGCAACTGCACAATTACTGCCTAAACCTCCACATCCGGCAATGCCAATAGTTTTTGTTTGTAATATTTTATTTATTTGTTCAAATTTCATTATTCAAAAGTATAGAATATTTAATATTTTTGCCAGGGATAAATCAATAATAATCTAAATATTAAAGAAATGAAAAAAAATCATAAGCATTTAAAAGAGTGGAAATATGAATGGACACCGCTTGACAAAGGTTATACAGACAAGATTTTATACATCAATGTTTCTGATAATGAAATCAAAGAAAAATCTGTACCTGCATTAATGAAAGAAAAATTTATTGGAGGTAAAGGTTACGGATTAAAACTTTTATGGGAAGCAACAAAACCGGATACAAAGTGGAATGATCCTGAAAATGAAATTATAATCTCGTCAGGTCCGATTGGTGGTATCACTCAATATTCAGGTGCAGGAAAGTCGCTTGTTGTTTCAATTTCACCGCAAACTAACTCGGTGATGGACAGCAATGTCGGTGGCTTTTTCGGTCCGTTTTTAAAATTTGCTGGCTTTGATGCTATTGAATTACAAGGCAAAGCCGGTAATGATGTTATTATTTATATTGACGGTGTAGATCATAAAGTTGAGATTTTTGAAGCACTCAAAGAACCTGTTGACAGCCATTTGCTTGCAGAAGAACTTACTGAAATGTTTGCCGAAAACGAAAAAGACAAAAAAAACATTGGTGTTGTTTCTACAGGTGCAGCAGCCGAACATTCATTAATCGGTATGTTGAATTTCAGCTTTTATGACCCCAAAAGAAAGCTCGTACGTTTGAAACAAGCAGGTCGTGGCGGAATTGGAACTGTCTTCAGAGATAAAAAGATAAGAGCATTAGTTGCTAAAATTCCCGGAGTTAAAGGTAATCTCAATAATGTAGTTGACCTTAAAGCCATTATGGAAAGAGGTAAAATCTTCAACAAGGAAATGAGAGACCTTGACGATTCTCAGGCAGAAATGAGAACAAAAGGAACTGCTCATCTGGTAAACATTATGAATGATTATGATTTATTGCCAACTCATAATTATAAGTTTGGGAGTTCTCCTGAAGGCGATAAAATTCACGGGGATGTATGGAAAAAAAGATTTACTCAAGGAATCCCTGACGGTTGCTGGATCGGCTGCAACATGGCTTGTTCCAAAGGTATTGATAATTATGAACTAAGAACCGGTCCCTACAAAGGACAAAAAGTATTAGTTGACGGACCTGAATATGAAAACGCCGGCGGATTGGGTTCAAACTGCGGAATCTTTAATCCCGATTATATTATTGAAGCTAACTTTTACTGCGACACTTACGGTATTTGTACGATTTCATGGGGAACACTTTTGGCATTCATAATGGAATGTTATGAAAACGGTATCCTTAATGAAGAAAGAACCGGTGGATTAAAACTCAATTTCGGAAATACGGATTCTGCAATGGAACTAATGCATCAGCTCGCAAGAGGTGAAGGTTTTGGTGTTATTGCGGGAATGGGAACAAGAAAAATGAAAGAAATGTTTATTGAAAAGGGCTGGGGCGACGCAAAATTCCTTCAGGATATTGCAATGGAAAACAAAGGGCTGGAATATTCGGAATATGTTTCAAAAGAATCACTTGCACAGCAAGGCGGTTTTGCCATGACCAACAAAGGACCTCAGCATGACGAAGCATGGCTGATATTCATGGACATGGTCAATAATCAAATCCCTACTTTTGAAGATAAAGCCGAAGCTCTGCACTATTTCCCGATGTTCAGAACATGGTTCGGTTTGGTGGGATTATGTAAATTACCATGGAATGATGTTGAACCTGTAAACAATGCCGAAACAGATGAACCGGCTAAAGTTCCCGAACATGTTGATAATTATGTAACCATTTTTAAAGCTGTAACAGGCAGACCGTTTGACAAAGAAGAAATGATACGGCAATCCGAAAGAGTTTATAATTTCCAGCGTATTTTCAACCTCAGAAGAGGATACGGAATCAGAAAATATGATGCACAGCCATATCGGGCAGCAGGTCCTGTAACTATTGAAGAATATGAATCACGGGCAGAAAGGTATGATAAGCAGATGAAGGA
>JADFUO010000121.1 GCA_015222115.1 Bacteroidota bacterium
ATATTACCCTGGTTTATACTTTTTGCCCTTATGATTATTTGGGGCAGTTCTTTTATACTGATAAAAAAAGGCCTTACTGTATTTTCAAGTGATGAAGTAGGTGCTTTACGATTTGTTATTAGTTTTATAGTGCTTCTGCCTTTAGCAATTATAAACCTATCAAAAATAAAATCACAACATTGGAAATACTTTGTTTTAATTGGGATATTAGGAAATGCTGTCCCGTTTTTTTTATTTGCAAAAGCTCAGACTGAAATTGAAAGCTCCATTGCAGGCATTCTGAATTCTCTCACACCAATATTTACATTAATTGTAGGAATAAGTTTTTTTAGGCTTAAAATAAAATGGTATAATGTGCTTGGTATTTTTATCGGTTTCACAGGTGCAGCCGGATTAATCTATGCAAGCGGAAGTAAAAGTTTTGAATTTAATATCAGTTATGCCATTTATATTATTCTTGCAACAATTTGTTATGCATTAAGTATTAACATAATTAAAAAATACCTTAGAGATATTGATGCAGTTACAATTACTGTATTTTCTTTTTTTATAATCGGATTGCCGATAATATTATATTTATTGATATTTACTGATTTTCCTATCCAATTAGTCACTGACCCAAATGCTTTACAAGGATTGGGGTATATAAGTATCCTGGCAATATTCGGAACCGTTTTGGCATTAATTGCTTTTAATCAGTTAATTAAAATGACAAGTGTGATTTTTGCCGCCTCGGTTACTTACATGATACCAATTGTAGCATTATCTTGGGGAATAATTGACGGAGAAAAATTTAAGTTCATATATTTATTATGGATGTTAATAATTTTAGCAGGAGTAATCCTTGTAAACCGTAATAAAAAGATAAAAGGATAAGTTGTAAAATATCAAGATTAAATTAATTTTAATACCTTTGAATTTCTAAAAAATCATAAAAAAATGAAAATTGCAATCATTGGATTTGGAGCTGCTGCTATCGGGTTTATTGAAAGGATAAAAGATACAGATGTTGAAATTCATGTTTTTGAAAAAAGCAAGGATATTTATTCTTCAAGTATTTCCGGAATACGTGCTGATGGAAAACTGTTTGTTTCAGAAGAAATGGGAGGTGATATTGAAATTGATATTGAATTACAGAAAAAATTAGTTGATTTCTGGATAAATAAAACACGGAATAAAAGTGTTGAAACCGGACAGTCATTTTCAAATATTGAGTATTATAAAAAATTTTATGCAAAAGGATTTCAGCCTGTTGCTTCTGATTTTTATCATCTTGGTACAGAACAATTGAAAGAAATTTTATATAATATTTTTAATGAATATGAATCTAATAAAAACATCCATTTCCATTTTGAAAAACAGATAAATAAAATTGATTTTTTAGATGGTAATATAAGACTGGATAATAAAAAAACTTTTGATAATGTTATTGTTGCAGTTGGCAGAAGTGGTCATAAGTTAATAAAAACCATTGTTAAAGATTTTCCCGAAATTGTTCTTGACAGCACAAAAGTTGACCTTGGAATAAGATTTGAACTCCCCGATCATATCGTAGAAGAACTGAATAAAGAAATGTATGAATTTAAAGTAAAGTATAAAAGTAAGACCGGTTATATGGTTCGTACATTTTGTAATAATCCTTCAGGATATGTGGTAACTGAAAATTACGAAGATTTCACTACGGTTAACGGACATTCAAAAATAAAGGATAAAAGTAAGAACACTAACTTTGCAGTTCTGACAACCGTTCAATTAACAGAACCTTTTAACGATCCTATCGGTTATGGTTCAAATATTGCAAAATTAACAAACCTTCTTGGTGGCGACAAAGTAATACTTCAAACATACAGTCATTTTAAAGATTCAAAAAGAACAAAGAACCTGTACCGTGTTCAACCTACATTGGATGAGAGTAATTTTATTTTGGGCGATATTAACTTAGCTTACCCTAGAAGAATTATTGAAAGTGTTATTGACTTTATTGAAAATCTTAACGAAGTTATCCCCGGAATTTCAAATCCGGATAATCTGGTTTATGCCCCTGAAATAAAATTTTATTCCAATACATTAAATAATAATAAATTTAAAAATTTGAAATTTATCGGGGATTGCTCGGGTTATACACGGTCAATTATCTATGCTACGGCTCACGGATATTTGATGGCAGAAGAATTAGTTAAAGGATTATTTTAAACTGAACGAATACGAATTTGCAAATATATCTAAACCCAAATTACAGAAAACAAGGCTGTTAACTTGGCTGGAAATTACAAAGTTTATGCG
>JADFUO010000021.1 GCA_015222115.1 Bacteroidota bacterium
ATCACTTTCGTTTAAATCTCTGTTTCCAACCTCCCCGGGCGGGTATCCATAATAATCGTGGAAGCATTTGATAAAGTATGATGGACTGCTAAAACCAACCTTGAATGATACTTCGGAAACGGTTAAGGAATTCTGCCTCAACATTTCCACTGCATTTTTTAAACGTACCTGTCTGATAAACTGACTAACGGATAGTTTTGTTAACTTTTTTATTTTACGAAGCAGGTTGGAGCGGCTCATACCTATTTCACGTGCAAGTTCCGATACTCCAAACTGTTCATTGGATATGTTCTCCTCTATAATTTCTGTAATTTTATTTAAAAAATCGTTTTCTATGGAGTGAGAATCTGTCATTGTCGTTAATAGTTAAATCAAAATTAGAAATTTTTGCGAAAGATACGAATTAATAATAAAGAACTAAAGTTCAATTTTTGGAAAACTACAAAATTAATTTGTGTTAATATGTGTAATTCGTGTCTTTTTCATTTCTTACTTTTTTACCTTTACTTAATCATTTGCGTCATAATTTATACCCTTTCACCATAATTACAACAGCTTCACCAAACTTGATATTATTAGCCGCATAGATGTTTAGTATTGCATCATTGTTTGACGGTACTTTGCTTCATAAAAAAAATGTCAAATTTAAAACTTTAAGACAATGAAAACACGAATTTATTTTTTAGACAACTTAAGAACATTTTTAATTTTCTTAGTGGTGTTATTACACGCCGGACTCGTTTATGAATCTGTTTTAGAAAACACCTGGATAGTCTGTGACCCTGTCAAAAACAATTCAATAGGTTTGGTACGAATGTATTTGGATCTCTTTGTTATGTTTAGCCTGTTTTTTATTTCGGGTTATTTCATACCTAATTCAGTAAAAAGAAAAAACAATCGGGATTTTCTTAAATCCAAATTCAAACGAATATTGTTGCCATGGATTGTTGCTGTATTTACTTTAATCCCTGCCTATAAAGCAATTTTTCTTTATTCAAGAGGCTTGCCCCAGGAAGAATGGTTTTCATACTTTCATTTATTCCAAAGAACGGGCGGGGATTTATCTTTCTTTGCCGATAATCCGACTCAAAATTGGTTATGGTTTTTACCCGTTTTGTTTTTATTTCAGGTCTTGTATTTAGCCCTATCCAGGACCAATTTATTGTCAATAAAGATTTCTTTAAAAACAGGAGTAGTTTTAACTTTTGTAATTGGGCTAATATATAGTATGGTTATTTCAAGTTATGACCTCAGGGGTTGGTTTCATTCTCCGATTCTTCATTTTCAAAGAGAAAGGTTGCTGGTATATTTTATGATTTTTCTTCTCGGATCTTTGTGTAACAAGCTAAAGATTTTTGAATCAAATAATAAGAATAAAAAGTATTACATATTATCTAATGTAGTACTCATGCTTTCACTCAGTATATTCACAGTAGTAGCATTGAACTTCTTTTTCAATATGATTGATCCTGAGAGAAATTACTTTTTTATTTCAGGGCCAATAGACAGAATATTATATTATAGTTCGCTGCTACTATCTATGCTAAGTTTTTTACAAATCCTGATTCATATTTTTAGATTCCACTTCAACAAAACCAGCAAACTTTTAGTTCAATTGAGTAAAAATTCATATTATGTTTATATAATACATGTGATAGTCATTGGACTTATTGCACTAATTCTGCTTAACATTTCCATACCCGCTATTGTAAAATATTTTATTCTTGCGATATTTACTTATATTTTTAGCAATTTTATTGTGTATGGATACAGAGGTATATTTCATAGAATTATTTCAATGAAATCAGTAATTGCAACAATGCTTGTAGTCATACTCGTTACTTTTGCTTTTTGCGGAAAGCAGAAGAATATAGATACAGAAAATCAACAGCCCACGGCTTCCGGTACAACCACAATTCTTCCAGGTAAAGGCCTTCATGAGGCAGCACTTACGGGAGATATTGAAGTAATTCAACAGCACATTAAGGCTGGTTCGGATTTGAACGAAAAAGAATCAAGAGGAGGATCCACTCCCCTGATCACTGCGGCAACATTTGGCCAGACTGAGGTGGCTATAGCTTTGATAGAAGCCGGTGCCGACGTGAACTTTAAAAACAACGAGGGCTCAACCCCTCTTCACACCGCTGCTTTCTTTTGCCGCACAGAGATCGTTAAAGCACTGCTGACCAATGGTGCTGATAAAAATATAAAGAACAATGCCGGATCTACGGCGTTGGAAGCTGTTGCCGGTCCTTTCGATGATGTCAAAGGCATCTACGACTACCTTGGAACTAGCCTTGGATCGTTGGGATTGAAACTGGACTACGAGCAGATTAAAATGACTCGACCCAAGATTACAGAGATGTTACGATAAACGTAACTTCATAATGAAGTTACATGAATCCCGCCTAACAAGTCGATGAACCGGAGCAGCGGTTGAGCTAAAAATGTGAAATTGACATCGCAAGCCGCCACCCGGTTAGCTTAAGCGTTATGGGCAAGGTGAAAGATGTCTCATTTTTCCAATTTTATGACCAAGTTTAAAAGTATTTTTGTGTCGTAATTAAATGTTGAACTTAAAAAAGAATGAAAATGGAAACAATAAAACCACTTAATAACATAAGCTTTAGTTCTATATTTTCAGCATTTAATAAAGCATTTGAAGACTATGAAATGCAGTTAAATAAAAACGAATTACATACAATGTTAAGGCGAAGGGGATTTGTTCCTGAGTTATCCTTTGGAGCTTTTGAAAATAAAAAACTTATTGCTTTTACTTTTAATGGGATTGGGTTTTATAATAATATCAAAACTGCTTATGATACCGGAACCGGAACATTAAAGGAATATCGGGGACAAGGGCTTGCGACCAAAATATTTAAACACTCGATACCATTTCTAAAAAAAGCTAATGTTACTCAATACTTATTAGAAGTTTTACAACACAATCCCAAAGCCGTATCTGTTTACAAAAACCTTGGATTTGAAGTAAGCAGGGAATTTAATTATTTTTCAAAGTTATAAATACAGAAGTTGGTTGTTCTTCAATAACGGAATTTCTACAATCAAACTCGATTTTCTTAGAAGGAAAACAATTTGAGATGATAAAACAATTATAGTGTTTGGGTCAGAACATACTAGGAAATCCGCCACTACTCATATGCACAACGCTAAAAGTAATTAAAACGCTTTAGCC
>JADFUO010000122.1 GCA_015222115.1 Bacteroidota bacterium
AATTGTAGTTGTTATTTTCAACAAAGATTCTTTTGCAAAAAATATCATATTTAATATTCCCGAAAGATATGCAAATGTTGAACTCAAAGCAAACTTCGGCTCAAAATTTATTCCTGAAAATAATAAATCCATCCATACGGACTTCCATTTGGTCGTACGGACAAGTTTAGAAATTAATCTTGATGGAAATTCATTTGAGATTTTAACAAATTAATATAATCATGAAAAAATTACTTAAATTCATTTCCGGCAACTTAAAAATGGCTGCATTATTTGTACTTACAATATTTTTAATTGCTTCATGCAAAAATCAACCGGCAGAAACCAAAACCAAAGAACGTATGGAGAGTAGTGTGATCCATCCCGATTGGAGCAAAAATGCAAATATTTATGAGGTGAATATCAGGCAATATACTCCTGAAGGAACTTTTAAGGCATTTGAAAAACATTTGCCACGGCTTAAGCAAATGGGTATTGATATTTTATGGTTAATGCCTGTTCACCCGGTTGGCGAAAAAAACCGTAAAGGCATGCTTGGCAGCTATTATTCTGTTAAAGATTATAAAGCCGTTAATCCTGAATTCGGGACAATGGAAGATTTCAAATCTGTGGTTGATAAAGCTCACGAACTTGGAATGTATGTAATAATTGACTGGGTGGCAAATCATAGTGCATGGGATAATCAAATGATTATTGACCATCCCGAATGGTACACAAAAGATTCTCAGGGAAATTTTGTTTCTCCTTATGACTGGACAGATGTTGCAGATTTAAATTACGACAATCCCGAACTCAGAAAATATATGATTGATGCTTTAAAATTCTGGGTTGAAGAAACAAATATTGATGGTTTCAGGTGTGATGTAGCAGGAATGGTTCCTGTTGATTTCTGGGATAGTGTAAGGTATGAACTGGATAAGATAAAATCCGTTTTTATGTTAGCCGAAGCCGAAGAACCTCCTCATCATAAAATTGCCTTTGACATGTCTTATGGCTGGAAACTACATCACATTATGAATGAAATTGCCAAAGGAAATAAAAAGGCAAATGATGTTGAAGTTTATTTTAAAAGAAATGACAAGCTTTATCCGAAAAGTGCCTACCGGATGTATTTCACTTCCAATCATGATGAAAACTCATGGAATGGTACGGTGTATGAAAGAATGGGTGATGCAGCTAAAACATTTGCAGCCCTCTCTATAACTGTTCCCGGAATGCCCTTGATCTATAGCGGACAAGAAGCAGCTTTAAACAAACGGCTTGAATTTTTTGAAAAAGATACAATTGATTGGAAAAATTATGAACTTACCGACTTCTACTCCACTCTCCTTAATTTAAAAAAGAATAATAAAGCATTATGGAACGGCGAACAAGGTGGCAATATGGATCGTATTCCAACATCCAATGATGAAGCAGTGTTTGCTTTTGTTAGAACCAAGGATAACGATAAAGTTTTCGCAATTTTTAATTTATCCAACCAAAAACAAATAATTAATTTAAAAGGTAAAGATTTTATTGGAGATTATACAGATGTTTTTACAGGACAAAAAACTTCTTTTGCAAAAGGAGAAAAAGTAAATTTAAAGCCATGGGAATTTATAATAAGCAGCAGTGGCAGTAGCAGTGGCAGGAAAATTCATCCCTAAGGTTCGCATAGACGTTAATCTTCCTGAAAAATTAGAAGAAGGTATTAATCCTAAAGTTCCCTGTCTTTATAATTTTAAAGGGGAATCTAAAAAACAAAAAAACCCGGCCAGGACCTGACCGGGTTCATATATGACATTTAAGTCTTAATTAGTTCTTTATAAATTTTGTTGATTGAGCACTACCGTTATTATAAACAATTATAAAATAAATACCACTTGTTAAGTCTGCTGTGTTAATAGTAACGACAGGAGTTGAAATTTTATCAACTGTTTTAATTAGTTTACCAACTACATTGTAAACTTCAATTTTGTTTGCACCATCCAGTTTCTCAATAGTAAGTATATTGTCAACCGGGTTTGGATAAAGTTTGAAAGTTACTTCCGTGTATTCTCTAATTCCAACAACAGAAAATGGAATAACGAAGTCTATGCATTGGTCCGGATTATCAGGATCGTGAGCTTTACCTACGGCATCCCAAGTACCGTTATTAAAAACACATTGCATTCCATTCGCAACTGAATCTGGGTCAATTCCAAAGAAATCAGCAGGTGTAAAGGTAATTGCCCATCTGCGATTGTTTTCAAAAACTAATGGAATATAGAAATCCGTACAATTTCCTTCATCGTCAAAATCTTTTCCTTCACCGGCTCCCCAAGAACCTGCATTAAACACACAACAAATCTGGGATACTTCTAGTCCTGCTATTGCTTCAATGCCATAAAATTCTGCAGGTATGTAAGTAATTGACCAGGTGGTGTCACCATTATTTATGAGTTTTGGCTGTTGTCCGTTTGCGCCTAATGCATCAAAATCAACTACGTTTTGCCAGACAGCACCGTCAATGGTAACACCAGAATGCATCATAACTGAATCAGCACCAAACAATGAACTGTCAGGACAAGATAACTTTGCATCTAAAGTTAATGTGATTTCATCCCAGGCAGTAGCATTTTCGGGTGTAATGGTAATTGCAGCCGGCATTTTGCCATAATAAGGTTCAAGTTTTGGCTTTTGTCCATTTGCTCCTTCCCCATTAAATTCAACAACTATTGACCAGGCTGCACCGTTAATAGTAGCCCCTGAATGCATCATAACTGAATCTGCCTCAAATAATGCACTATCCGGGCATGATAAATTGGCATCTAAAATTATGGTAATTTCATCCCATGCAGTAGCATTTTGCGGAATGATGGTAAGTACCGTATCACTTTGAGCCATTACAAATGTTCCCATAGCTAAGAACATTAAAAGTGCTGTAATTCTTAATGTAAATTTTTTCATAAGTTTTAATTTTTAATTAGTAAATTATTGATTATCTAAGGTGCAAATATATATATAAAATTTATTACAAACAATTTTTTTTTAATATATTTTTTTTTACTTTTGCATAATTGATTCTCAAAAAATAAAAATTAATTAATTAATTATTTTATTATGGTAAAACATTTATCCGCAAAATTACTTTTGCTCCTGTCGTTCCTGTTTTTAGGTTATATGACAGGTTTAGCACAAAGTGGCGAAGTTACCGGTACGGTAACTGATGCTGCAGATGGACAAACATTACCGGGAGTTACTATTTTAATTAGAGGTACTACTATAGGTACAACAACTAATGTGGAAGGTAAATACACCATCATAGTAGAACCTGATGCAACTCTTGTATTCTCTTATGTAGGCTATGAAACACAGGAAATAGTGGTTCAGCCAAATACTACAGTTAATGTTGCTCTTAATGTTGTACTGACAGAGTTAGAAGAATTTGTTGTGATTGGCTATGGTATTCAAAAAAA
>JADFUO010000123.1 GCA_015222115.1 Bacteroidota bacterium
ACATGAAAGATGGACAATTTTCTTTTTATTGCTTTTATTTTTCTTTGATGACAGATGAAATTTATCAACATCAACAACATTTGGAATAACTTTATAATTATCGTTTTTTAAACCACAGCTTATCATTGCGTTTTTTAAGTTTTCGGTAACGGGTAGAACTGCCGATGCATTTTTAACTACAATATGTGTAAGCAATTTCCTGAAAAATCCGTGATAAGTTTCGGTGGTTGGTAAATATCGTGTCCAGTGTTCGGTTATCAAATAAGGTGTGCCATTGATAATTTTATTAACAAGTGCAATAATGCCCAATCGTGTTAGTACGTGTATGTGGACAATATCAGGTTTGCCAACAGATTTTGTTATAATCCTGAAACCTTTGATATTACTGTTTATAAACCGGTATGTGTTTGTTATTGCTGCCAACGGCTTAAATTTACAATTTGATTTTGTATAATAAATCCTGATTGTAAAAAGACCGTTATTTTCTGATGAAATTATTTCGTATTTAGGATTTTTGAATTTTTTTTGTTTGCTATCACGTGGGGCATCTGCATGCACATATAAAACAGAGATATTGCAATGTTTAAGAGCTGCAAGAGCATGGCGTTCAATGAACAATCCGGGCATAGGATCGTATTTATTCGGATACCATCGTGGAAGGTAAAGAACTTTAATTTTATTTTCCCCGCTTTCAGAATTCATAAATCGGTATATTTCTTGTTTCTAAACGATTGGAAAAATTAATTAGTATTGGCAAAATCATTATTATTTTTAATAAACTTATCAATTATTCTGATGGCATTTTTAAATCTTTCAGTGCTTTGTCCCGAAACAATATCAAAATTAAATTTACGGTTAATCAATTCATTTTTAAAAAGATTTAAAAAATAATCTCTTAACTGCGGATGTTCTCTTTGCGGATCCGGTTGCCATTGCAAGTCAATATTACATAGTAAATATAAATCGTAAGTATGTTTTTTTATAGTTTCCAAAATCCAGGGATGGCATTTTTTATATTTATGTTCTATCCAGATTTTTGTAACTAAAAGTTCTGTATCACAAATCAGCATTTTATTTGCTTTTAATGAAAGTATTTCTTCATTTTTTATCTGTCCTTTTGCAATCTTTAAAATATCGTCCTGATTATAAGGTCTGTTCAGATTATTTATATATTCTCTTGCATATTCAGGCACCCAAACCGTATTATAATATTTGGCTAATTGCTTTGCAAGTAATGATTTTCCTGTTGATTCAGGTCCGGTAATAGCAATTCTTTTAAGCAATCTGCCTCCTTTCGTCTAACTTGCGTTTCCACTCAATATACCCCATAATTGCAATAATTAAAAATATTGTGAATTGTAAACTAGTAAATACCAATCCTTTGTAAAAATAAAGCGGGATGGATATTATATCTCCAATTATCCATACGATCCAGTTTTCAATTTTTTTCAAAGCCATTAGCCACATTCCAACAATAAAAATGGCTGTTGTTAGTGAGTCCCAGATTGGAACATTACTGTCGGTATAGTTTTTTAAAACATAGCTCAAAACAATGAAGAAAAAAACAAACATCACAATATTTATAATATGTTCTTTTACCGAACAAAACGAAATAGGTAATACTTTTTTCTTTTCATCCTTTCTTGACCACATATACCAGCCGTATATACTCATCACAAAATAAACAAAATTGATGCCCATGTCGGCATAAAGCTTGGCAAAAAAACAAATATAAACGTAAATTAATACGCTTACAATTCCAATGGGATAAACCAGTATATTTTCTTTTTTTGCAAACCAAACACTTAATAATCCGAAGATTACTGCAATGATCTCAAGATAACTTGAGTCAAATATATTGTTGTATAAAATCTCAAAAAACTGGTTAAAGTCCATCAGGTAATGTTAAGATCAGCGTTTACAATTTTTAAAATAAAAACTGAATGGGGTAATTCAAATGATTTGTGAATCTCTTCGGTTAAGGCATTCATAACATCAAAATATTTCCCAAAAACCTGGGTGCTCATTCCGTTTGTTATTACTTTAAGATTTTTGTAATTTTTTATTCTATTTATGAAATCCTTGATAGGAGGGATAAACTCGTCTTTAAGCGGGTAATAGCTTATTTCTACTGATGTATTCATAACTGTTGATTTTTATTAAAAAAAATTAAATTTTCAGGAAACAAATTTACAATTTATAAATTATTATTATCTTTGAAAAAACATAAAACTCAAAAATTATGAAAAATGTAAAATTTTTACTTATTGCTTTATCTTTTTTTGCACTATTTGCCATTGGTTGCCTGACATTTGAAAAAAAAGAATATACCTTCAAATTTACCGGTGATAATTCCGGGGTTCTTACAATTAAGTATATAAATCTTATATCGATAAAAGATGATACTGCTGATATTTCGGCTAAAGATTTTGATGAACTAATATCAACTTATATTACCGGCGATCAAATTGAAAAGGATTATCCCAATGCTGCAAACATTGATAAGCGGCTGTTTGAAGAGAATGGTGTTTTGTGTGCTGAGGTAAAAATTGAATTTTTGGATTTGGCAGGCGTCCGTTTGTTCCAGCTTAGCAAGAAAGAGCCATTCATGTATAGCTTATGTGGTTTTATTGATTCCGAAAATTATGAAAGTTCAAATGGAGAATATGGTGGCGAAAACATGCCGGTTGTATTCTGGTCGCATAAATTAAAAGAATTAAAATTAACAACCCTTGGCACTCAGCCTGATGAATCATCAGTAAGCCTGCTTGAAGAGTATAAAAAGTGGAAGGAGTAATTTTATAAGTTTGATGCCTGTCACGTGAAATGCGACGCCTGCCCTGTGAAATTTGAGGAACGAAATATTTCTACAGGGAAGGAGCATATTTCACTGTGGTTTGACGTTTGAATTCGTAATCCGTAATTCTTAATTCTAAAATTTTAATTCTAAAATTTTAATTTAAACCTTACCTACATTAAAAC
>JADFUO010000124.1 GCA_015222115.1 Bacteroidota bacterium
AAAGCAGCTTTTAATATCCCGAACAAACATCCTGCAATTTTATTGATAAACCCAAGTAAGAGAAGATTTATAACTTTTTCAAGTAATTTCCCAACAGCAAAAGCTGCAATAACAATAGCAATAAAGGTTATCACAAAAGCAATTATGGTAATATATTTATGAGCTATTTTGGTATTGTCGGTTAAAAAATCAGCAGCAAAATATGAAAAATTAATCGCAATAAAAACACCAAGTACTAAAGCTACCAATAAAGTTAATTCAATAATAAATCCTTTTGTAAAACCTTTGTAAGCAAACCATATTACGGGTAAAATTAAAATAATATCAAGAAAATTCATAATGATTATTTTATTCTTTTTGTCAGTTCGGTAGCAAACACAAAATTATTCAGTTCCTTGTTATCTGTTTCAAGGATCTGATTTTTATCACCTTCCCACCATATTTCACCATCATAAATAAATGCAACTTTATCACCAATTTTTAAAACCGAATTCATATCATGAGTATTGATAATTGTGGTTGTTTGATACTCTTTTGTAATCTCACTGATAAGCTCATCAATAACACCAGCAGTTATTGGGTCTAAACCAGAATTAGGTTCATCACAAAGCAGATATTCGGGGTTCATGGAAATAGCTCTGGCAATAGCTACTCTTTTAGTCATCCCGCCGCTTAATTCTGAAGGATAAAGCTTATTCTCATTTTCAAGAGCTACTCTGTTCAAGCAAAAATTTACTCTTTCTAATTTTTCATCATACGATTTTTTAGTAAACATTGTCAACGGAAACATTACGTTTTCTTCCACAGTCATTGAATCAAACAATGCCCCCCCCTGAAACAACATCCCGATTTCTTTTCTAATATCTCTTTGTTCTTTGAAAGTCATTTTTGAAAAATTCCTGTCATCAAAATCAATATGTCCTTTGTCAACACCATACAGACCAACCAAACATTTCATTAAAACGGTTTTCCCTGAACCACTTCGTCCGATTATTAAATTTGTTTTCCCTTTTTCAAATTTTAAGGAAATATTTTTTAATACTTCGTGGTCACCGAAAGATTTTGATATGTTTACGACCTCTATCATGTAAGTAACATCTGTGTTAAGATTAAATCAAAAATTATTATTAATATACTACTGTAAACTACAGCTTTTGTACTTGATCTGCCAACATCAAGGGCACCACCTTTTGTAAAGTACCCCTGATACCCCGAAACAGAAGCAATAATAAAAGCAAAAACCACGGTTTTAATTAACGCATAAAAAACGGTATATCCTTCAAACCAATATCTTATCCCTAAAATATAATCCTGCGAAGTAACCAAACCTGTAACCACACAAGCAAGCCAACCTCCGAAAAGTCCTACAACAATACTAAAAATAATTAATATCGGGTTGATTAGCATGGAAGCAGCTATCTTTGGAAATATCAGGTAATTCGCTGTGTTAACTCCCATAATCTTCAAAGCATCAATTTGTTCGGTAATCCGCATTGTGCCAATTTCAGAAGCAATCCTCGAACCTACTTTTCCGGCTAATATCAAACTTATTATTGTTGGTGAAAATTCCAGAATTAAAGATTGGCGGGTTGTAAATCCAACCATTGTTAGTGGAATAAGAGGGCTGTCAATATTATATGCTGTTTGGATTGCAACAATACCACCTGTAAATGCCGAAATTATTGCCACAATACCAAGGGAATCAATACCCAGATTCTGAAACTCAAAAAATAGTTGCTTCCGGAATATTTTTCTCTTGTCAGGCTTTCTAAAAACCTGAAACATTAAAAGAAAATATTCTCCCAAGGCGTTAAACATAGATTTTGATAAATTTTTTTGCTAATTTAATAATTTATTTATATTAATCTGTTAAAATATATGAAAAGAACTTTTTCTGCGTTCCGATA
>JADFUO010000125.1 GCA_015222115.1 Bacteroidota bacterium
AACGCTTGAACTGAGCCGATTTGCCGTTTTTTGGCAAATTCGGCTCCAGTGATTGGTTAGCTGCCTACGCACCAACTATATTTTTACACTTATTCCATATAAAATTTAATGCAGCGGCAGCGTTTTCTGCGGTGGCTGCTCTCCTTATTATTTTGCCAACTTTTATTCTATCACTAGCAAGGGTTGCCGTTTTTACTTTTTTAAAACGGTAACTCTTGCAGAAGTTCTATAATAATCCCTGCTTTTTACCTGAGCAATATCATTTTACGAGTCTCAATAAATGAGTTAGCTCGTAAACGATAGAGGTAGATGCCACTTGAAACTTCCAAACTTTCATCACTAGTTCCATTCCACTGAAACTGATAAGTCCCTGCGCTCTGTTTTGTTTTTACTAATGTTTTAACTTTTTGCCCCAAATTGTTAAAAATTGACAAATCGACATCACTGGTTGTTAAAAGCCTATAGCTGATCGTTGTCGTCGGATTAAATGGATTAGGATAATTTTGCATAAGAACAAAACTGCTCGGTTTGTTTATCGAGTTATTATCAATTGAAGTAATTGGATTGCTTACTTGGTATATACGTTGATTACCGCCATAGAAGATTTTACTTGATACATTCCAAAAATACTGACCATCCCAAACTAGACCAAGAGGATAAGGAACTTCCCAAAATGCACTATCCAATACAACTCCCGAGGAAGGTTCAAATTTATACAAAGTTCCACCTGATGAAGCGAAATCAATATTTACACCATATAAAAAACCATCTGCCCATGTTATTCCTAGAATCAAGCTTTTAGGGGGAACAAACGAACTAACAACTTGCCCGTTTTGCGGGTTAAGTTTGTAAATCATTGCAGAATCGCCATATTGACTGTGCCAAAAATATTGACCATCCCATGCTAAACCCCAACCATTTGGATCTTCTTGACCAAAAGATGGTAAATGGAAGTGTTCTATCGCTAAACCTGTTGTTGTATCAATTTTAAAAAGAATAGCAGCTCTTTCATCTGCGAACCAAAGGTAATTACCATCCCATTCAAGACCACCACTGGATACGGCGCTATCTGGTATTGGAAAAGAAGAGACAACATCGCCTGTCGTAGTTAGTTTATAAATCATTAATGAATCATGATCACAATTCCAGAAGTATTGTCCATCCCAAGCCAATCCCGTAGGCCAAGTACCCTGAGTCGGGAATGAATAGAGGGTATCCAATAGAGTTGGAGACAAAGTTGTTTCATAGCTCTGTGGTGAAGTATAAGGCACCCGAACACCCGCGATATATTTATTATTACCATATGTATCAATATTTTGAGCACTCATTTGATTACAAAACAAGCTAATTCCCAATAAAAGTGAACATGTCAAAAATATTAAATTAGTTCTCATAATTTCCTCCATATTTTAATTATTGTATCTGGAATGCAACTTGTAAGTGAGCGGAACGGTTCTTCATAATATCACCTTTTCATAATAAATTCAAAGTAGAATTATTCATATTATCTATGTAAGCCCCGCATAATACCTATTGATTTTTTTTCTTTTATTGCAATATTTTAAAAAGGCTTCAAAAAAAATAACGCAATAATATAAGAAATGGGATAAAATATGTCCAATTAAAAATTGCTCCATCGCCAACCCTAAACCATCTATC
>JADFUO010000126.1 GCA_015222115.1 Bacteroidota bacterium
ATCAGTTGAATCTGTAGTACAAGGTGCAATTGAAGAAGCGGTAAGTGATAAATTAACAGATCCTGAACTAATATCACCCGGGCCTGGTGTGTATGTTGCATTTAATAAAGTGGGATCATCAAATCCTCCATCGCCTAATGTGTTCCATATTAATGAGGAGTAATTCGTTGCTGATCCTGATAAGGTGTAAGTTGTATCTTCACAGATCGTATCATTTGGTCCTGCATTTGCCGCGGAGGCAGGCTCAACAGTGAGTGTCATAACATCTGTTGAATCTGTAGTACAAGGCGGAAAAGGAGTAGTAGTAAGTGTTAAATCTACTGATCCTGCAATAATATCATTTGTACCGGGTGTGTATATTGCTGTTAATGAAGTGTCATAATCAAAAGTTCCATCTCCCGCGGTAGTCCATATTGATGAGGAGTAATTCGTTGCTGTTCCTGATAAGGTATGTGTTACGTTTTCACAAATTGTTGCATCTGGTCCTGCATTTGCAGTTGAAGCAGGTCCGATAGAGAGTGTCATCGTGTCTGTTGCATCTGCAGTACATGGTGCAATAGACGTAGTTGTAATTGTTAAATCCACACTTCCTGAACTAATATCACCCGGGCCTGGTGTATAAGTTGCATTTAATAAAGTGGCATCATCAAATGTCCCATCTCCTGATCTTGTCCACAATAGGCTGGCATAGTTGGAAGCTGTGGCTCCTGATAGTGTGTATGTATCATCTTCACAGATCCCGGCATCTGGTCCGGCATTTGCTATTGTAGATTGTTGAACGGTAATATATAATAAGGAAGTAACGCCAATACCACAGTTAGTATTTGTTCCGTAAACTTCGATGTTTCCAGGTGTTGCATTTAATCCAAAATCAATGGTGATAAAATTATCAGATGGATTTATATGATTTATTGTGGCATCGTTACCTGTAAAAGACCAATAATAAACCTCCGTGTTTGGATCTGCGGTAACAGAAAATCCGACACCGGAAGCTCCTGCACAAACAGTTTGCGGAGGTTGCTGAACAAATAGCAGTGAATCAGGTTTACGTTCTTCAACAATGACAACAGGGGCGGTGGTTATAGATACAGTGTACCACCATGTATTCATGGTATGGTGATCACCATCGGGCCAGGCGTGACATCCTGACCATGGATCAGGAGTGCTATAGCAACCAATTAAATTAACAGTACCACCTGGTATGTTTGAATCATCCCAGTAAACAAAGAGTGAGTCATCAGGACCTGGAGGAGGATTGACCAATTCAATTACAAAACCATTGATATTGGTTTCTACATCATGTAAAGGGAGGTTGGTTAATCCGTTAATATAACTTACAGTAAAAATGATGCTGTCGGCGTTGGGGACAGGAAGACTATCAGGTGATGTTCCGTCATAACCATCCCATGTGATGGTGTTAACTCCTACCTCAACAATTGTTGATAAAGTACGAGTAATATAGGGAGGATCAAAATTAAGTTCGATCTCAACATTCCCTGCTCTATCTACTTCCACAAGAAAATCAATAGTACCGTTATTACAATGAGTTTGACCAATTACCGGTGGAATAATAGATCCCAGGGTTGAGGCCGGTGGAAAAATATTAGTATCCGGTTCGTTTATGAAAATTTTGTATTGAGGAAAATAAGCTTGATAATCGGGTATAGATTTCCTGTCCTCGGTGAAATCACCAGAATTTCCAACTCCTGTTTGATTACAATAAAGAAACCAATAGCGTCCATCCATGTCATTCAATTGTAAAGAGGTAATAATGCTATCGGAGGAATAAACATAGAACTTTGCTGAACAATCAGCATAAAGCGGAACATATGAGAATTGCCAGGCTTGGGAATACAATCTTCCCGGTATAGCACTATTACTAATAGTATTGGCTACTGTGATATCAAAAAGAGGTATGTGGAAAGTTCCAGGATTAGTTTGTGGTGGAAAGTCATTAGTTACCCTATTAAATTCAATGTAATAAATTCCGGTAGAAGGTGGAATAAATTCTATGGCATCGTATCCGGTAGGACTACCTAATTGTTGGGGGCCTTCTCTTGCTTCATTGATATTATTAATATATCCGGTTCCACTTTCCGGAAGTGGTTCTTCATCTTTAACAATTTGACCGTGAATATCTTTGATCCTGTAAACAATATGCCAATTGAAACCATTTTGACCCTGAAAACCCAGATAGACAATTTCATGCGTAGAGTTGACGATGAAATTTAAGCGGTCTGAACTGTCACATTCGTAAACGGCAAATTGTGTACGTTCATCAACACCACTACTACTACAATGGCTTATAAAATCATTACATAATTGAAGACCTGTAGAGTTATTATCTATATAAATTTCTTTAGATCCTTCTGCTAATACCTGTGAAGGTAAAAACAATAGCAAGAAAAAGAATATTGAAAGATATTTAGATAATACAGATTTTATATTAAAAAATCGTGTAACAAAATGTGTGAATTCTATATTGTTCATTTTGGTTTTAATTTTTATTCAGATTTTAAAAAGCTACCAAATATATTATTTTTTATTTAATAATCACTAAAAAGTTACAATAATTACAATAAAAAAATTAATTATCCTTTACTTATTTCCTTTTAAAAAGTTGCATTAATTACTTGAATTTAAGAATTCAATAAATCGTTCAAATATAGTAAATAAATTTTAAATATCTGCATCTTCCTTTAAATAAGTTGTAAAAGTTTTGGCCTAAGTGCCTAATTTATTTTCAAAACGAATTTGATAATAAAACCACAAAGTGGAAATTACCACAATTATAATATTATTCAATAAAAACTTGTTTTTTAACAAGTTTTATTTTCGTTAAAGACTTTTATCCCATACGGCCCATACGGGCTAATGAAACGAAGTGAATCCGTATGGACTTCGTGTCGCAGGTTTCGAGTTGCTGGATGCACGTAACTCGCAACAATTTAACCATTTTCATAATG
>JADFUO010000127.1 GCA_015222115.1 Bacteroidota bacterium
ACCCTGATGTTGTTTTTTTCACAGGCGATTTGGTTAACTACACAACGCAGGAAGCATTTGAATTTAAAGAAATATTAAATAAAATTAAAACTAAATATGGAATTTATACAGTTCTTGGTAATCATGACTACGGGGATTATATGAACTGGAAATCAGTAGACGCGAAAAAAGAAAATATGGAGCTGCTTTATAATTTTTATAAAGATATGAATTGGAAACTTTTAAGAAACGAAAACTACATTCTTGAATTAAACGGTGATAAAATCGGAATAATCGGTGTTGAAAACTGGGGGGCTTTTTTAAGATTTCAGAAGCACGGAAATATAAAGCAGGCAATCAAAGGAGTTGAAAATATTCCGGTTAAGCTTTTATTATCACACGATCCAAGTTATTGGGAAAAGGAAATAAGCAAATCATATAAAGATATTGATATAACATTCTCAGGGCATACGCATGGTTTTCAATTTGGTATAGAAATACCCGGTATTAAGTGGAGTCCGGCACAGTATTTATACAAACAATGGGCAGGATTATATTCCAAAAACAATAATTCGCAATACGTGTATGTCAATAGGGGATTGGGTTCTATTGGTTATCCCGGAAGGATTGGTATATTACCTGAAATCACATTGTTTGTGCTGGAGAAATAATAAAAGTTTGTAACTATTCAATCATAATTTCTAACCACGAAAGATTATAACAAAAAAATAACCGCTAAGAACGCTAAAATTCGCAAAAGAGTCATTTTATTAGTATTCTGAAATCAAAAAAACACATACTTTATGGACGAATACTAATTAAATCCAACATAAGAAGGAGCGCCTATATCAAAATTAAAAAACTTGTGATCAGGCATTTCAAAGAAATCAATAATAAAATTTTTAGCATCACCGGGAGCATTAGGGAAATAAGTAAAACTTAACTGGAATGTACCAAAAACAAGATATTCATTTTTTATCCGTATTCCCAGTCCATATCCGCCATACATCGGATATGAAAATATTCCCCTGTAATCACCTATAAATCCGACATTTGCTGCTGCAAAAAACGACATCCTGAATCCAATAAAATTAATCGGAGTAAACAGATTGCTTTCAAGATTCAGATAAAACCTTTGTTGACCTATTAGCTCATTTGTTTTTAAGCCCTTTATTCCATGATCATTATTAAGATAAATTTCTTGACCGGGCTGCATATTTTCCCCAATTATATAATCTATTGTCAGCATGTTTCTCATAAGATATTTTTTTAAATATATCAATGGAGGAGTGTAAGTTAATTTTGTGTGAATGATTTCCTGCTGAAATTCGTCATTAAGGAAATAAGTGCCGTATTCAGCCGAAAGATAATACAAACCGCCTTTCTTTAGTTTTCCACCGTAAGCTATTTCTATCCCTGCATAAGTCCTGTCGCTTAATTCCCCGATAGAATATCCACCTGTTAATTTTAGCAAAAATCCATACGGGATATCTTCTGTTTTGCCAAATTCATAGAAATAGTTTACCCTGTAGTATTCTTGCCTTGAAAAAGAGATACTTCCCAGAATATCGGTTTTATTTTTCATTGAAAAGCTACTGTCGGGTATTTCAGGCCTGTCAGTATAATGGGTATTAATTAAACGAATTGCAGGTACAAACCATACAGGATAGTTATCCTTGGTTTTTAACCAATTCAAAGGGAATTGCCTTCCTATCCAAATATCTTTTTGGTTGAAGCTTAAATTCCATGGAGCTGTAACTGAATCATTTACTGCATAAGTAATATCCCTTTCCCTTTTAAGAAATAAAATTCCACCTCCCCAGTTTACTTTATATGGAATAAATGATCTTGTAATATCTACCCTGTAATCAATTCCTTCATCTAATTTCTCATAACTGAGTTTACAATCTATAAATGAGCGCCTGATATTTTTTATTGTGTAAGAAGAATAAGTCCATTTAAATACCGGCGACTCATTACCATCAAATGAAAATGTATTGTCAAATTCGTGTCCCAACCCGAGAAAATTTACATTTTTGACTCTCAACCTCCATTTGTTAGCAGAAATAATTACCGGATAAACCGCCCATTCAAAAACATCTTTTGTTACTACTAAAATATCAACAGAGTCTTTGGATACATCATAAACCTGTATTGTTGCATTTTGAATATAAGGAAGCTCACGTAGCAACTTGCCGTTTTCAGCTAAAATTGCAGGATTCACTGTGTCGCCTTCTCTGAAAAGCAAGTTATTATATATCACTTTATCGGATGTATTTATATGTAATTTGTTTTCATCCTTTGTTAAACAACTATCGTAATTAACCGATTCAATAAGCGGCGGTCCAAATATTCTTAATTTTCTTATTTCGACTTTCCGGATAATTTTACCTGAAAAAGTTAGATATTGATCAGTACTTTTAAATGCTTGTTCAGCCTTAATTTCAGTATCGCCATAAAATACAAAGGTAGCATTATAAAGTTCCTTTGTAATCCTGTGTTTATACGCAAATTGCTGCAATTTTAAATAAAAACGGCTGTCTTTATTAGTAAAAACTTCGGTAGTATCGTTTGTAATTATTAAAGTGTCGTTTTTAACTTTAAGTACACTATCATTAATAATAACAAAACTTCCTGCTTTTATTTTTAGTGTGTCCTTTTGAAGTGATTTGATTGTATCCTGCCCGAAAATAAAAATTGAATGCAATAAAATTACAAATAATAATATCGGTTTTATGAATATTTTCATTCTTATCTGCATTCACTAATTCTTAATTTACTCAACCTTTGAAGTAATTTTATACCGTAAATTTTTGGCACTTGTTAGATAAGCTTTAACATAGCCAACCAAAATTTTTGCAGAAATAATAACCGGGATTTTATTTTTATCATCAGTTACCCAAAAAGTCAGGTCTTCGCCG
>JADFUO010000022.1 GCA_015222115.1 Bacteroidota bacterium
CTTCTATATCATCGGGTTCGTTTTCATCAATAGTAAAATTGTAACTATTGAGCAAATTAATTAAACCTTGAACTTCGTATAATTTATCAGTTGTGCCAAAAAAACTACTTATATCAACTTTTTGAATTTCCGAGAAGAATAGGAAGTTTGGTATCGTTGGTTGGTGTTTTTTTGTTGCCGTAAAACCATCAATATATTTTTTCTCATCTTTCTCTTTTCCTGTTGGTTTATAATCCAAACACTCAAACAAACCACCGTTTAGAAACGGAATTTTACTAAACAAAGTGTTAAGTAATTTATTGTCTTTAAATAAATTATGATAACGATATACATTATGATTCCCGAAATCGGGGTTATAGCCTTTAGCACCTCTTTTTTCACTGCGAAATTTTCTTTCTTTCTGTTTAGTGTTTAAAGTGGCAAAAAATAGATTTTGCAATATGGCTTTATAATAAGTTGAATGGTCAGGTGAGAAATCTTTTAATATTTCACTGGTTTTTTCTTCATCGAAAAGTTTGCCCGGTATCAAACCGCGAACTTTCATAAACCAGATAAACATTAACCTTGTAATGAGCCGAATAATTGCTACTTCCCGCCCGTTTGGCTCTTCTTCTGCATCGTCAGGAAATTCCACATTATCTATTGCCCAGAAATACCAGTATTGTAGTTTTTCGTAGAATTGTTTTGTAATGGGCTCAACACTAAATGCTTCCTGGATGCTGCCTAAATCGTTAAAATCAGCTTTTGAGATTTGGCTTTTAAATGTTTTGTTTGTAAATTCTCGGCTTACAAAATAGGTATATCGCTTAAAATCTGTAAAATCTTTTTTCGCCCCAAGAAAGTTAACCCGAATTAAACTAAAACGGAAATTGCCGTTATCACCGTAAAAAATAAAAAATGCGGCGTCTTTGTTTTCTTCTTTCAGGATTTTCTTTGCAATTTCAAATTGTCTTTTTTTCCCTGTTCTGTTTGTAAGCGGTGCCAATGTTTTTGCAGTAATAACGAGCAGATCATCAGAATTTATTAAATCGGCTTCACCAATTTTTACAATATCTTCGTAGTTATCGGTTATATTTTCATTGTCTTCAAATAAATACTCGTAATCTTCTTCTTCAGGCTTGAATGTGCTTATTTTTTGTCTAAAAAACTGTTTCAGTGTATCAGCCGAAAAATTGGCAATTAAGTTGTTTAAAGTATCCATTGTCATAATTTATTTTCAATTTCTAAAAATGGTGATTTTGTTGAATTCACCTGACATGTTGTTATCAAACATCGTGCGCATCGTATCAAAAATCAGATTGCATGTTTTGTTATATCCCCGCTAACATCAGGAAACTTGGGGAAACTTGGGGACGCCCTTCACATTTGCAGTTTTAGAACAATCCCTCAAGGGTTGCATAATAGCTTTCCTCTCTGGCATCACCCTGATTTGCAATTTTAGATATCTTTTTCAGATACGCTTTCAGCATTCAGATTACCTTAATTAATACGTTGTTATCATTTTATAAGGTGCATTGCCGACTCGCTTCAGCCGCGTGGTGTGGAGCGGTGCGGA
>JADFUO010000128.1 GCA_015222115.1 Bacteroidota bacterium
CTTATAAAGCATGTTTTGGGTTGACATTAAAACCCGTAAAAGGTTTAATAGTACGTGGCTATTACGATTTAATGAAAGATAGTGTTGCCCAGTCAACAATTTCTGCTTTCATTGGTTATACAACCAAAAAATTATCAGTTGGTGCTGAATATAATTTGCAGGAAAATCACAATATGATTAAAGACCGGAACTATTCAGGTTTTTCAGTGTATTCATCATATCAAATTAGCAATAAGTTTGAAGTATTCGGCAGATACGATAATCTTTCATCTGTTAAAATAGATGGTGCAGATGAAGACTGGAATATTGCCGAAGACGGTCAGATTATTATTGCAGGTCTTGAATTTGCACCCGTGAAAGGACTGAAAATAGCTCCGAACTTTCAGGGCTGGCAACCTGCTGAAAGCGGTAAATCGTTTGTATATGGTGCATATCTGAACTTTGAAATCAAACTTTAATTCGTAACAAAATGGTAATAATTCTGTAACAAATATTTAATGTATTGATTATAATATTGAAGTAAAATTTAACAGTAAAATAAAACAAATTTATCATGAAAAAATTAATTGTATTATTCATTGCAATAGCTTTTTTATCAGCTTGCAACGATTTTAGCCAAAGTGGCAAAGAAGAAAATAAAAAAGTAACAATAACTGCTGCCGGAGCAACTTTTCCTATGCCTTTTTATAATATGGTATTTAAAAATTATACCAAGTCAACAGGAATTTTACTTACTTATGGTGGCATAGGTTCGGGTGGAGGAATAAGAAGCCTGAAAGATAAGATAGTAGATTTTGGAGCTACCGACGCTTTTTTGTCGGATGAAAAAATTAAAAGTATGCCGGCAGAAATTGTTCATATCCCTACCTGTCTTGGTGCTGTTGTGATTGCTTACAATCTTCCAGATGTAAAAGGAATTAAGCTGACAAATGATTTATTGGAAGGAATTTTTATGGGTAAAATCACAAAATGGAATGATGAAAAAATTAAGGCAAACAACCCTGATATAAATTTTCCTGACAAAGATATCACAGTAGTTCACAGGTCAGATGGAAGCGGAACAACTTATATCTTTAGCGATTTTATGAGTAAGGTCAGCGATGTTTGGAAAACAGAAGTTGGTAAAGGCAAATCCTTGAAATGGCCTTGCGGAATAGGAGCAAAAGGCAATCCGGGAGTTGCAGGTACAATAAAACAAACTCCGGGTACAATAGGATACATTGGTTCAGAATATGCATTTGCACAAAAAATTCCTGTTGCGTTATTGCAAAACATAGCAGGCAATTATATTGAGCCAAATGTTGAGTCAATTAGTGCAGCGGCAAAAACTGATATCCCTGATGATACAAGAGTAATGCTAACCAACTCTGCTGACCCTGAAGCATATCCAATAAGTGGTTTTACATGGATAATCCTTTATAAAGATCAAGATTATGATGGACGTTCAAAAAATCAGGCTATGGAAACAGTAAAATTTTTAGATTGGCTGATAAGCAAGGATGCTCAGGATGTTACTAAAAAAGTTCATTACTCACCTTTGCCGGAAACAACTGTGGAAAAAGCAAAGCAAATTTTAAGAACGGTTAATTATGGTGGGGAAAAGCTTTTATAAAAATGGAATGTTGAAAATGGCTAAATAGCTAAATGGTTATATGGCTGAATGGTTTGATGGTTAATAGAAATACGATGGAAATACAATTGAATGATAGCGAAGCGAACGACCGAAGGAAGTCCGTATGGATGACAATCGAATGACCATTGAATTACAATTGAATGACAATCGAATGACTAATGAATGACTAATGAATGACAATCAAAAAAACCAGCAAGCAACCGGTAACAAGCAACAGTAAACCTAACCAGTGCATCGAATGAACGGAGAAAAAATTACCAAAGTAGTTTTATTTGTTTCATCATTATTAATTTTATTTCTTGCGGCTGGTATGGTTTACACATTACTTAACGGTGCCATACCTGCTTTTAATAAGTTTGGCTGGAACTTTATTTTTTCATCTGAATGGAATCCAACTGAAGGTAAAGAGGAATATGGAGCTTTGTCTTTTATCGTAGGAACATTATTAACTTCAATACTTGCATTGTTGCTATGTATTCCAATGTCGTTTTCGGCTTCGCTTTTTTTAGGTGAATACTATAAAAACACAAAAATTGCAAACATATTAGGGTCAATGGTTGATCTGCTTGCAGGCATCCCTTCTATTGTTTACGGTTTGTGGGGATTTTATGTAATAAAACCATTGATTGTAGATTTAGGTTTTAATGAGCAGGGATTTGGAATTTTTACATCTGCTCTTATTTTATCAATTATGATAATTCCTTATGCAACATCTTTAAGCAGCGAGATTATTAAAATGGTTCCGAACGAACTTAAAGAAGCTGCATATTCACTAGGAGCAACGCAAGGGGAAGTAATTTTTAATGTAATAATACCAACGGCTCGTTCAGGTATTGTTGCAAGTTATATCCTTGCTTTTGGAAGAGCACTTGGAGAAACCATGGCTGTTACTATGTTAATAGGAAATGCAAACATTATTCCTAAGGGTCTGTTTGATACCGGCAACACAATGGCAAGTGTTATAGCTAATCAATTCGGGGAAGCTGAAGGATTGAAATTAAGCTCACTGATAGCTATTGGTCTTTTGCTTTTTCTTATCACAGGAATTGTTAATTCAATTGGAAAGTTAATAATTAATAAGTTGTCATGAAAGGCTAAGGCTGAGGCTAAAGTGAAGGATATAAATTGCTAAATTGTTAAATTGTTGAATGGTTAATGGAAATACAATGGAAATACAATAGAATTATAATAGAATTACAATGGAAATACTATTGAATGACAACGAAGTAAATAATCAGCAACAAGAAACAAGCAACCAGAAACAAGCAACAATGTAATCCCTATGGGAAAAATAAGGTACAATAAAATACAAACCAATGGTTTTTCTTTTCGCCTTGTGAAAAACAAAGTGTTTTTCTGCTTTGTGATTTTTATGTCAATGATTGCGATTTCGCCTGTTGTTTTTATAATAATAAAACTAATAATAAAAGGGATAAGGCAGATAAACCTGAATTTTTTCATTGATGTTGCACCAAATACTTTAGAAGCTATGACTGCAATTGCTAATGGTGAAATTATCCCGGGTGGTATTGCAAACGGAATTACAGGCAGTATATTAATGGTTCTTTTAGCATCGGTGATGGCTATACCTGTGGGCATTTTAACAGGAATATATCTTTCTGAAAATCAAGACAAGATATTTGCAAATATTATCAGAAATATTTCTGAAATTTTACAGGGTGTACCTTCAATAGTACTTGGTATTTTATCATATTTATGGATTGTAATAAATATAACCAAAGGGTTTTCTGCATTTGCCGGAAGCGTATCATTATCAATAATGATGTTACCTTTGATAATCAAATCAACAGAGGAAACATTAAAAATGATACCATCAACAATAAAAGAGGCAGCTTTGTCATTAGGAGTTCCTTATCATAAAGTAATTTTTAAAGTGTTGCTGCCAACAGGATTAGGTGGCTTGCTAACAGGAATATTGCTTGCCATATCAAGAGTTTTGGGAGAAACAGCCCCTTTAATGATTACAGCTTTAGGAAGCTCTGTTATCAATTTTGACATTACAAAGCCAACAAGTGCCGTACCTTTGCTGATATGGGAATTTTATAACGACCCTAATTTACTTGATTTAGTTTGGAGTTCATCATTATTTCTGATGGGCTTTGTTTTAATGCTCAATATTATTGTTAAAAGAATAGCAAATAAATGGGTATATGGTTAATTGAAATACGATTGAAATACGATGGAAATACGATGGAAATACAATAGAAATACAATAGAAATACAATAGAAATACAATAGACAATGGAAATGAACAAAGCTATAATTGACATAAAAAATCCGGTATTAACGATTAAAGATCTATCGGTTTCTTATGAAAAAGGTAAATATGCCGTTAAGGATGTTAGTGCGGGTATAAAGAAAAATTCAATAACCGCAATTATGGGTCCTTCGGGATGTGGAAAAAGTACACTGTTAAGGGCAATTAATCGTATGCATGAACTTTATCCCAGTATTCAAACACTTGGGAAAATTTATCTTGGTAATGAAGATATTTCTGCAATTCCTTCAATAAAACTCAGACAAAATATCGGGATGGTTTTTCAGCGACCTAATCCTTTTCCAACAATGAGTATTTATGATAATGTGATAGCAGGATATAAATTGAACGGTACAAGAATAAAAAAAAGTAAAAAAGATGAAATTGTAGAAAAATCGTTGTGTGATGTAGTTTTGTGGGATGAAGTTAAAGATTCCTTACACAAACGAGGTACTTTTTTATCGGGTGGACAGCAGCAAAGACTTTGTGTTGCCCGTACTTTAGCATTTCAACCCGAAATAATCCTTATGGATGAACCGACTTCGGCACTTGACCCGATTGCAACTGCTAAAATTGAAGATTTGCTCGTGGAACTGAAAAAAAAATATACGATAATCCTTGTTACTCATAATATGACTCAGGCAGCACGTATTTCCGACTTGTCAATGTTTATGTATTTGGGTGAACTAATGGAATACGGCATTACAAAAAGTTTATTTACAAACCCGGTTAATAAAAAAACTGAAGAATATTTAACAGGTAAATTCGGGTAATAAGAATTTGAAATACAAAAGAAATACAAAAGAAATACAATGGAAATACAATGGAAATACAATGGAAATACAATAGAATGATAACTAAATGACAATTGAATAACAACTATTTAACCTAACAGGTTTTTTCCAACCTGTTAGGTTGAGAAATTTTACAAAAAATAATGAATGTAGAATTTTGAATGACAATTGAATGATAATGAAGTAAATGATAAGCAACAAATAACAAGCGACACGAAGTCCATCCATACGGACTCCTTTTAGTCGTATGGATTTACTTCGTTTCATTAGCC
>JADFUO010000129.1 GCA_015222115.1 Bacteroidota bacterium
ATCATTGTATGTGTTCCTATTCCGTTATCAATATCAAAAACTTTTATTCCATGCTTACGGGCAAATATTCTTATGATTTGCTGATTGATAGCATATTTCTGGTCGGAACCTGTTGGATTACAATCAAATGTAAAAAAAGTTTTTGATACATCATCTATGCCTAAGTTATAATCTTTAATATTTTTAACAACATTTGCACCGCCGAAATCACGGGCAGCACGAACATCTAATTCAATGTCAACAATGTTGCCGGGTTTAACTGTTTTAAATTTTGAATGATTGGCAATTATTTTTTCTATTAAGTTCATTTTAATTATTTTTTATTATGTTTAATTTCCAGTCTTTCCTTAAATGGTAAAAAGGTCATAAAATCAGCATGGTGAACCACATAAGCTTCGGTGGTTCTTTTCACGAGATGACCTTCACCTGCATGAGTTGCAATGATATGGCAAACTTCCGGTGGAATTCCACATTCTTCAGCTAATGAAACTCCTGAAAACGGGTGACGTAAATATTTTCCATAATCACCCTGTATTGCTTTTCCGTTATCATCTAAAACATATTCAAGCAATTTACCAACATCTGCTAAAATTGCACCTGCAATCAATACATCCATATCAACAGTTAATTCCCCTTTATAAAATTCATTGATTTTTTGTCCGGCATCTCTTGCAATATGCACAACTGAACGCTTATGGTCCATAAAAGTAACCTTTAAATCGGGTCCGCATAAAAGTGTAAATGGAATTGTGTTTAAATCTTCGGGTGTTAATACACTTCTTTCAAATGCAAGTTCCCATGTTTTTGCTGTTTTTTCCCTGAGGTCCTCATCCTGAATCCATTCCAGTTCGGGCAAAAGAGTAATTATTGTTTTGTTCATTGTTTTTTATTAAATTGATAATAATTTAAAATTAATTATTGATACCGATAGCCATCGGATCACTAATCTTAAAGTTTCTCGATTATTGCATCTGCCATTTGCTGTGTGGACGCAGCGCCTTTTTCAATCACGTCAGGTTTACCTGGCATTTTTTTCATATCATAAGTACGGACTTTCCCTTCTGCAATAACTTCTGCAACAGCTTTCCTGATTTTTTTAGCAATTTCATTTTCGTCAATAAAATCAAGCATCATACAAGCTGATTCAATCATTGCAATAGGATTTACTATTGATACATCATAATCTGCATATTTTGGAGCAGAGCCGTGAGTTGGTTCAAATACACCGATTCCCGTATCATGATTGAATTGTGCGGAACAAGCAAATCCCAAGCCGCCTATTAATCCGGCAAAACCATCTGAAACAATATCGCCGAACATATTACCTGCAACTATAACACCGTAGTTTTCAGGGTTTTTTGTCAGCCACATCATCTGGGCATCAATATTTGTGTTCCATAGTTCTATTTCCGGATAATCGGCTTTTTGAATTTCTTTTGCCATTTTAAACATCATTCCCGAAGTTTCGCGGATAACATTCGGTTTTTCGCAGAGCGTCACCGATTTGTAACCATATTTTTTTGCATGTTCAAAAGCAGCACGAAGAATTCTTTCAGTAGCTTTTTTTGAAAAAATTCTTGTAGAAACTGAAATTTCTTCTTTTGGAACATCTCCGAAATTCTTTCTGAATTTGGGATGTGTCAGCAGTGCTTCATATACCTGTTCCGGTGGGTTTGACCATTCAACGCCTCCATATAATCCTTCGGTATTTTGACGGAAAATAACAACATCTACCTCTGGTTCTTCAATTGTGTCGCGTTTTCCTCTTCTGATAAAATTCAATGGATTTCCTTTATAAGTTTTACATGGGCGGGCACAAATATCAAGTTTAAAATGCTGACGCAATCCGACTATCGGGCTTGAATAAACCAGTCCTTTATCTTTTAATGAAGGGTCAAGTTCTGCTGCAGCATCGTCTTTCGGCTTTGAGGTTATTGCACCGAATAATCCGATTTTGTGCTTTTCAAGTAAATTTAACGTACGTTCAGGTAATGGATTTCCTTCTTTTTTCCAGAATTCCCAGCCAATATCACCCTCAACATAATC
>JADFUO010000130.1 GCA_015222115.1 Bacteroidota bacterium
AAATCTTCACGGGTAGGATAATCGGGCCAAAGGTCTTCTATTTTATCATAAGCTTCGCCCTCATCCTCAATTTCTCTTAAGTTTTCAATAACTTCCATAGGGGCTCCCGACCTTATACAGAAATCAATTAATTCATCTTTAGTCGCAGGCCATGGCGCATCTTCGAGCTTTGATGCTAATTCAAGTGTCCAATACATATACGTAAATATTTATGCTTTGAATTTTTTGCAAAAATAATTTAATTTTAAAAAAAGTCAAGAAAAATTTTTTTGTATTTTTGCCTTACAATAAAATGCTTCATAATCCTTGTCTAATGAGGAAAATAAAAAAAATTAATTACACTATTATTTTTTCTGTTTCATGCATACTATTCATTACATTGCTTATTTATTTATCTGCTTTTAATAATGGATTTACAAATTTTGATGACCACAGATACATTTTAGAAAATTCAGGCATAAAACATTTTTCTTTTAAAAATATTTATAATTATTTCTTCACTTTCTTTGATGGTCACTATCACCCGTTAACAATGCTTTCATTATCAATTGATTATTTACTCGGCGGATTAAATCCAGGCCAGTATCATTTTACTAATATTTTAATACATTTATTAAATACTTCCTTTGTATTTTGGTTTATTTACAAACTTTTTAAAAATATTAAAATTTCAACAATTACCGCCTTATTATTCGGTATAAGCACTATGGGAGTTGAATCCGTGGCATGGATTTCCGAACGTAAAAACCTGCTATATACTTTTTTTTATTTAGCTTCTCTGATAAACTACATTAAATATACCGAATATAAAAAAAACAGGTTTTTTTTCTTCTCATTCCTGTTATTTTTATTATCAGTATTATCAAAATCACAGGCAATTACATTATGCCTGACATTACCGGCTATTGATTTTTTATTAAAAAGAAATTTTTTAAGCAAACAAGTCATTATTGAAAAAATACCATTTTTTATTACTGCGATAATTTTTGGATTTATTGCCCGACTGGCACAACAATCATTCTGGATTAACTTGAGTGAAACAGGATATTCGTTTTTTGAAAGAATTATTTTCGCCGGTCATGCATTTATTCAATATATAATAAAATTGATTGTTCCTGTAAATCTCTCGGCATTTTACCCCTATCCTGTTAAAGCCGGTGAAATCATTCCTTTTCAATACTACCTTTATATTATTCCTGTAATTGCAATTATTATTGTTTTGGTATTTACTTTCAGGCGTTCAAGGCCAATAGCTTTTGGAATATTGTTTTTTATTATCAATATATTTTTTGTTCTGAAAATTTTCAATATTCCTTATGGAAATTATTTTATGGCAGACCGTTACATTTATCTCTCATCAGTCGGAATATTCATGATAGCGGGTATTGGCTGCAATAATCTTTTAAAAAGAGGAAAAATCACAAAAATAATCACTTGTATAATTTTTACTGCATATATAATTTTTCTGGGTTTATTAACATACCAGCAAAATAAAACATGGAAAAACAGCATAACACTATGGAGCAATGTTATTGAGCGATTTCCCGAAGCGACAATGGCATGGAACGACCGTGGAAATGCCAAAGCCAATTCAGGAGATCTTTCAGGTGCAATTTCGGATTTTAATCATGCAATAAAAGCAGACCCTAGAAATTCCGTATCTTATAATAACAGGGGCAATGCCAAAGGAAAATCAGGAGATTATCAGGAAGCTGTCAACGATTTTAATAAAGCTATTGAATTGAACCCTGATTATGCTGATGCCTTTAATAATCGTGGTTTAGCCAATACTAATCTTGGATATTTTAATTTGGCAATAAGCGATTTTAACACAGCTATCAAAATTAAACCTGAATTTGTTATCGCTATCAATAACAGGGGAAATGCTTACCGGAAATCTGGTAATCCTGATAAAGCCATTACTGACTTCAACAAAGCCATTTCATTGAATCCGGATTTTGCACAGGCTTATGCCAATCGCGGTAATACCAAATGTGATTTGGGCAAGTTTGAAAGTTCAATTAACGATTTTAATGCATCCCTGAAACTTGGACTAAAACATCATACTATTTATTTTAAACGCGGGTTTGCAAAATATAATTTGAAAGATTTTAAAGGTGCAATTCAGGACTTTGATAAATCAATTAAAATTAAAAAGAATTACCCTGATGCTTATACTTACCGCGGATTTGCCAATTATAATCTTGGAAATTATTTTAAAGCAATTGATGATTTGAATATTTCAATAAGAATGAGTCCGGATTTTGCATTATCTTATGCTATAAGGGGATTGGCAAAATTTAAAACCGGACAGAACAATCAAGGTTGTGTTGATTTGCAAAAAGCTGCTGAACTCGGTTTAGAAGCCGCCTTAAAGGAGATGGAGAGATAC
>JADFUO010000002.1 GCA_015222115.1 Bacteroidota bacterium
CAAATATATTGATAAAAAAGCAAAACGTATAATACTAAAAACCAATAATTTTGAAAATTTTACATTAAGAATAAATGATAACATTCAGGGTTTTTAGACAGACTGCCGTTACCGCCAAACTTTATTAAATTGAAATAAAAAATATGGACATGTTAAGGAAAGTTGTTTACACAATTATCATCTTTTGTTTGTTTGCTACTTGTTCTAAAAATGATGACAGCAACGAGTTACCAAAATTTTCTAATCAGACCGTTCAAAGTTTAGACAGCATTATTAATTCAGAAATTCAAAACCAAAACCTTCCCGGTGTGGTAGTCGGAGTTTGGGTGCCAGGAGTGGGTGAATATGTGAAAACATTTGGAAAAGCAAACCTGGAAACAGAAGTCCCCAGAGAGTTAACAGATCAATTCAGGATAGCAAGCATTACGAAAACTTTTACAGGTTTAAGAATATTGCAGCTTCATGATGATGGCAAATTGAATATTGATGACACACTTGTTAAATATTTTCCAGATTTTCCTAAGGCCAACGCAATTATGATTCGGCATCTACTAAATATGAACAGTGGGATCAAAGACTTTGCCGATCATGAGTTTTTGCATATATGGTACGATGATTTACTGATGCCTTTTTCGATGGAAGAGGCCATGGAATTATCGGTCCAGGACTCTGCAGATTTCTATAATGCAGGTGATAGCGTTATATATTGCAATGTAAATTACACTATCCTGGGACTGATTATTGAAAATATTACAGGGAACATGATATCTGAGGAAATCCATGAGCATATTTTTAAACCGCTTGGCATGAATAGTTCGATATATCCCAATGATAAAATACTCCCCGGGAAACTAAAAGGGTATAGCTGGAATGAATCTGAGAATAAGTTTGAAGACAAAACAGAACTAAATCCTGATGTACCAAACGCAGCCGGGGCAATAATTTCCAATATCTATGATTTGAAACGCTATGTAAAAGCACTGTATACAGGCGAATTGATAAAGCAGGAAACTCACGAAGAACAAATAAATACTATTCAAATGCAGGGTAGTCCAGAATGGGTTCAATATGGTTTAGGCATCATCAATTTGTGTGGGTTTTATGGTCATAATGGTACTATATTCGGATTTAGCACCGAAATGTTTTATCTGCCAGAAAAGGATGCTGTTATCATTATCAATGTGAACAGGCTTGATGTTGATGACAATAGCAAATCAGGTCCCTTATTCTTTAAAATTGCAAAATATTTATTTCCTGAACATGTAAAGTGGTGAATAATAAACAATAATTAATAAGATAATTTAATTGTACAATATAATTGAGAAATGCCATGAAAAGAGTTAACATACTTATTTTATCAATAATACTTATTGTATTTTCGTGTAAGGATAAGAATACAAGTTCTCCTGATACAGGAATGACTATCGAAAATATTGTCAAGACAGAATGGAGGAACTATAAATCATCCAACAATATTCCTGTTGGCGGGCTTGCGATAAAGATAATAACAAAGAATAATAGTTATTTCTATAGCACCGACTTTGAGCAGGATATTACGGAAAACATCCATTTTCGTATAGCAAGTTGCACAAAAACCTTTACTGCAGCATCTATTATGCTTTTGCATCAACAGGGCAAATTGAATATCGACAGTACAATCACAGCTCTGATACCAGGTAATGGCGAACCATATGTTCCGGATATACCTGTATACAATATACCTTTTAAAAATGAAATTACCATCCGCATGCTTTTAGAACACAGGGCAGGTATTTTTGATGTCACAAATTCTATTATACCCGACAGTATTAGTCAGCCCTATGCGGGAGAGAGTTATCTAGATTATATTCTTGTAACAGAAGGGCCCTACCACCAGTATAGTTTTGACGAGCTTATCGGGGTTGTTGCAGAAAATCAATTGTATTATTTTAAGCCTGATGAAGACTATCATTATTCAAATACCGGATTTTCCATCTTGGGAAAGATAATAGAAAGAGTTGCAGCTAAGACTTATAGCGATTTTATTCATGATGAACTTTTTGTACCTAATGAATTAACAAACACATCCTCGGTATTTGAATCGACAGACCATGGCTTGCCAGAACCTTTTGTGGAAGGTTATCTTATATTTCAGGGGGAGCTTGAGAAAAATTACCTGGATAATATGTCAAAAAATATCGCAGAAGGAAATATAATATCAACACCACTAAATCTGGCAACATGGATATGGAGTCTTTTTCACGGAGAAGCTGGACCTAATACTCAAACAGTAGCAATGATGATGGATTGTAAGCCAACTGGTTTATTTTATGAGTACGGTTTGGGAATAGCTCATGTTGAGGGAGTTGGATACGGTCATGATGGAGGGCATCTGAGTTACATAACAAAAGCCGTATATGATCCCGAAGCTGATATAGCAATTGCCATGTTTACAAATCTTATGAACGCAGACAGCCTTTATCAGGAACTTGATGCTATGACAGAAATAATTATTAAGGTGAAGAATGAGTTGCGATAATGTAATAAATGAATCAAACGAAATCCCTGGCTTTAAAATTTTGAAAAAGAAATAGTTCAAAGTTCAAAGAATGAAGGCTAAAATATGGAGTACTGATAAAAGCCAGGCGGTAACAGCGTATAATAGGATCATGCCGGATTTATGGCTTTAAAGAAAAATTTAATGAAAATTTAAAATTCAGAACAAAAAGAAAATTTACATAAGAAATCCGGAACGCCCCATATCCGCCAAACCGTCAGACTGTCTAAAAACTATTAAAAAGCAAATATATTGATAAAACAGCAAAACGTATAATACTAAAAACCAACAATTTTGAAAA
>JADFUO010000023.1 GCA_015222115.1 Bacteroidota bacterium
GCCTCTGCGACTCTGCGTTTATTTCTTTGAACGCGGAGATGCTGAGATTTTATTTTTAATAATTGAATTACCAATTATTCTTTTTCGCTAAAACCATTAGTTCTGGATAAAGTGCTGATTGGAAACCATGAATTTCGAAAATGGTGTGGATATTTTTGTCTTGCATTATTTTCCTGAAATTTTCATTCCTTGCTTTGTCCACATTTGCCGGGATAATTTCTTCAGCTTCTTTTTTCGCGACAGTTTGCGCCCATTTTAAGTCTAAAAATATCTTTTTTGATTTTTCTTCCGATTCCGGTAATGTCATTCTGTGGCCTGGAACAAATTTTTCCAAAAAATAAACAAGGTCACGGTGTACATAGCGGTTATCGCCTGAATATATTTCAATTTCCAGCCAATCGTCTTCTTCGTTTACCAGTTTGAAGATTTCACCTTTACCTGCCGTGCAAACAATAAAGTAATCGGTGCTGGGTCCGGTTCTGATGTTTACATTAAAAGTGTTGAGCACAATGTATTTCTGAGCACTCGTATACTCAGAAGTTACAGTTAACTGAACAAGAATTAAAACTAGTGTTGTGATTAAAGTTTTTGTTTTCATAATTTTATATTTTTTCAATTATTAAAAGAAAGTCAATTTTACGCGTAACCCCATAAATTTGAAAGATTGTTGTTTTTGCGATATTCGGAACAATAGATATTACCTCCCCTTTTAAACTATTTAAGAAATGTTCTAACCTGCCCTGATCTTGGGTCATATTGATTTCAAAACGATGTACTTTGTATTTCATAATTTCAAGATTTTTAATTGATGATTCCCATACGGGCTTGCGTTGCTTCGTTAGATTTTAGATTTAAAATACGAATGATATATGTCATATTTTCTTTTTTATTAACTTTAGGCACTCTAAGTACTAATTATTTAATTCAGGAATTATTCTACTTTCCTGATTATTTATATAATAATTCAAAAAACGCTTAAAAACATCACTCATTGATTCACATAATTGATCAAAGCTGAGTTCTTCTTTATACCTTTTATAATCCTTAGCTGAAATGTGAACAGTAATTTTTCCTTCATAATTAAAATAAACATAACTAATTTCTGAAGGTTCATTAATTGACAGAGGGCTTCTTCGCATCGAAAATGTAAGATAAATTCCGTTTTCTCTGTAAACAGGAAAAACAATTATTTTTCCTGATAAATAATGCGTGAAACCGATTATTTGATCTTTAGTATATTCAGCGTAACCTGCAGAATATGGCCGGGATGTAAATCCATTTGTGGCACTAAAAACAGTGCTGGCTGCGGTTTTAAATATTCTCCTTGCAGATTTTTCTAATTTAAATGCTTTATTCAAAACGGGTGAAGTTACAGCCATTAAAATCAATAAAACAACAGCGTTTATTACCCATGTTAACATGGAAAAAGGATTATCTTCAGGATTGATTGAAATGTCAATTCCTAATAATTGAAGCATGTAAATATTAGCTTCAAAATGAGTAGCTAAAAAATAATGCCAGACTGTTAATCCAATAAGACAAATAACCAAAGCCGGTTGAAAGAGTTTGTAGCGTACAGAATAAAGTATTCCAACCAAGATCAAAACTAATCCATAAAGCCATGATGAATAATAGGTGCCAAAAGCCTTGTCTTCTATTATCAAGAATAAGAAAAACATTATTGCCGGTATCCAGAAATTCCAGTTTATTTGTTGTTTCATTGAAGTGTTGTAAGTCATGTTATTTTTCTTTTTTATATTTATTATTTTAAAATCTTATTATCAGTGTTTTATATACTTCATATTATTTGAAGTTTACAAAATTAGAACTATATTTTTAAATGTCAAGTTTTTTTTGAAATTTATAATGATTCTAAATAAACTTTATGGCAGAAAAATGTTTTCAATCCGCCATCCCTTAAGAGAATCCGGTGGAATTTATCAGGTATTTTTTTTAATTTATACTGCTTCTTAATGATTTTGCAAACAAAATCCTTAAGAAGCAGTTAATACTCGAAGAAATCAGGTTTATTTTTTTGCAAACCTGATTTCATTCGGTATAAATAAATATTTGTAAATTTGAAAACGAGTGCGAGTTGAATTACAAAGCACAAAATTAGAAACCCATCGCAAGCAACTCCAACGTGCCAAAGACCATGCAGAAAACAAAATTGACGAGCCGGTTTATGAGCTTTAAGGGTTAACAAAAGAGGAGATTGAAATAGTTGAAAAATAGGTGATAATTTGAAAAAATTAATTATATTTGCTAAAAATAAATATAGCGAATGTTTATTTCTTGTATAAACGAGATAGCAATTATTGATAAAGAGAAATTAATTAGGATAAATTTTCGTTAATCATTAAAAAATAGTAAATTTGTTGGATATAATATTATGAGGACTTTACAACTAAAAAATGCTCTAATTCAAAAGATTTCCGAGATCGAAGATATATCCTTTCTGGAAGCTATAAAAACAATATTAGAAGCAAAATCAGAATCTAAAATCATCAGTCTGACTCCGGAACTTACAAAGGAAATTATGGCTTCTAAAAAGGAAATTGAACAAGGATTGTTTATTGAAAACAACCTTCTCGAAAAAGAAATTGAAGAATGGCTAAACGAAAAATAATCTGGTCAAACAGAGCCAAAATCAAAAGGTACGAAATCCTTAAATTTTACATTGACAGAAATAAAAGCAATACCTATTCCATAAAACTAAATCGCCGAATTAATAAAGAACTCCAACTACTTAAAGAGTATCCTAATCTAGGAATTAAAACTGATATAAAGGGAGTTCGAGGACTAATCATCGAAAATTTCATTCTTTTTTACGAATTAGACAAGAATATCATTATAGTGCATTACATCTGGGATTCAAGACAAAATCCTGAAGATTTAATAATAAAATAAGATTGCAACTATTGCCAATGCTACAATATAAATAAATAATCCATAAGAAATGATTTTAAAAACTAAATCAGTAGTAATTTCCGATGAAGCTTTAGGTTGCCAGATAATATTTTCTGATACGGAACCTCAATTTGATAATGAAGATAAAAAATATATTTTGATTCAATTGTAAATGAAATACTAAAAGATAAGGTGTAAGCAAAAAACAAAATTGATGAGCTGGTTTATGAGCTTTATGAGTTAACGGAAGAGGAGATTGAGATAGTTGAAAATTAATTAAATTTGCTAAAAATAAATAAAGCGAATAAAACATTCGGTTATATCTTTTGGGGAATATGGTAAATCGAATGTTTATTTCGTATATAAAAACGTCAGACTATATAAAAACTATTAAAAAGCAAATATTTTGATAAAACAGCAAAACATATAATTCTAAAAAACAACAATTTTAATAATTTTATATTAAGAATAAATGATAACATTCAGGGTTATTAGACAGACTGCCGTTAGCCGAAATTGGCGAAATGTTTATATATACAAAAACTATAACTATAAAGGAGGTAAAAAATGGAAAAGTCAGTAAAAATTGGTTGGATTCTTATGTTGATACTTGGATTGTATCGGATAATGGCAAGTATCAGTCTTGTGACTATGCAACAAGCAGATATTACAGCAGGTGTCAATTTAGCTACAACTGGGATTGCGATTATATTTATAACACTTGCAAGTTACAAAAAAGCCCAGAAGTGGTCTTGGTGGTGTTTATTAGTAATAGGAATCGCTCCACTTTTAAGTTGCTCTATCTTGCATGGAATAGATGTTTGGACTGCTATAGGTTGGATAATATTCATCCTTGCTATTGTTATTCCAGCAAAGGCAATACTGTGCAAAAAATCCGCTTAACAATACAAATGTGACAATACCGGAAAATATTACCCAATCATCAAAAAAAACAGCAAGTAACCAGATAATACCTAAGCCAATGGATAGATATTCAAGCCATTGCAGGATCTTTCTATCTGTATTAGAAAACAATTTTTGTACTTTTGAACGGCATTTATAAATTAAAGCTAATAACCAAATAACATAAACCAACCCCACAATCACAATCAAAAAATTTTTTAAAATAAGAAACCACTCAAAACCTTTTCCCTCGTTCTCAAATACTATTACCTTTTCTTCAACAGGTAGGGAATAAAACGGAATAGCTAATAAAATGAGTAATAAAAATGGTATCAAATGAGGAAGGGCAGTCTTTAAGTTAACTGATTTCTCTTTTGTGATTCCTGAAACGTAACAAAAAAGTAAAATACCGTTCAATATGGGTATTGGAAGCGTAAGCCCAAGCAAGTGTGGGTATTGATAAGAAATTCCTGAATGATCTAAAAAAATAGTAATTGATGTATTGCAATTACTGCCATCCAGATGGTTAATATTTTATCGACTTTTATTCTATTCTTTTTCAATATTAGAAGTAAACAAAGAAAAATGGAAATAATTATTCCGGTAAAGAATAATAAGGATAATCCGGTGTTAAATTCTAAATTCATATTTAGTACTTTTCAACAGGTTTTTAGACATTCATTTTAAGGTTTGCATCTCTTCTGTTTTTGCATTTGTTAGTTTTCTTGCCACATATAAATGGACACTTCCAAAGCCGCCAATTTCTTCCTCAGTATATTCAAAAGGAAACGCTTGAAGTATTTTCGGGATATCTCGTATCGTGTCTCCTGCCGACTCCATTAATTTTGTAAGCCAATAACCAAACCGGTTTCTGTTTGAGGGATAATCAAAATCAACTATCAGTAATTTTCCACTATCTTTCAATACCCGATAAAATTCTGACATTGCCTGTTTTCCATTTGGGTATCCCGTAAATGCCATTGTGTTAATGATAGTATCAAAATAATTATCCGGGAAAGGAAGTTCTTCAACATTTACCTGCTGAAGTGTCGCTTTAACACCTTTCCTTGACAGATTTTTCTTTGCAATTTCAACCATACTGTTATTGAAGTCGATACCATATGCCTCGTAATTACTGGCATAGTGCATCAGCAAATATCCGGTTCCAAATGAGGCTTCTAAAACACGCTTACCTTCAATGTGAGGGATAACTGCTTTTATCCAGGTTTTCCAGACAGGAAGCAGTTTTACCGCAGCATCATATACTTTTGCATATTTTGAATACTCCTTATCGAGCTTTTTTGTATACTAAAGCGAATTTTCAGGTTCTTTTGAGTAGATAATCTTTTCTTCCGGGACTTTTAATAGCATCCCTTTCTTCATTTAAATGGTATATTAAATCATTTTTTGTTTATAATTAAATACTTAATTGACTACTTGCCAAGTGAGCTCAAGAAATATATAGTGCAACACTTATTCAAGATAACGGACCTCGACTAATTTTCTGGGGGCGATCCGATTAAATTTATATTTCGCATAACCCATGGTGATACTGGCGTAGATCTCATGGTCATCGGGGAGGCCAAGCAGTTTTCTTATCTCCGGAACCCTATTACACGCCGGTGGAATAATATCGTTGAAACATGTCCCTATTCCCATAACCTGTGCCATCATAATGGCGTGAAAGGCCGCAATGAGGCAATTTTCCGCACCCACTGGTTCGTTGATGGGGCTGTGAAAGAGCATCAGTACAGGGCAATCCCTCATGATTTCGTTGCTTTCGCCTTCTCTATACCAACGGATATACCAATGCATTCCCGGCATGACAAAATCCTGTAACGTTCTTAGTATTTTTTTGCCTTTCTTCTGCTTAATCATAAAGCGGGCAATAGGATTTTTTAGGTTTTTTTCCAGCCCTTCATACATCTCGTAGATAAGCTCGGAAAATGTTGCCAATGTTTCCGGGTTGTCAATGACAATAACCCCGGTGGTGCTTCTGCCC
>JADFUO010000024.1 GCA_015222115.1 Bacteroidota bacterium
GGATTTCCATAAATTTTATATGGATTTATTAATTGGAGGATAAAATTAAAAAAAAATCAATTATAAGAAATATTTTTAAAAATTTTAAGTTATTTTTACACAAAAATAATAAAAATTGAGAATTACATTTTTAGGAACCGGTACATCTCAGGGAGTTCCCGTTATTGCTTGCAAATGCCCTGTTTGCCTTTCAAAAGATAAAAAGGATAATAGATTAAGGTCATCAGTGTTGATTGAAACTGACGGAATTACAATAGTAATTGATTCGGGACCCGATTTCAGGTATCAAATGTTAAGAGCAAATGTAAATGTCCTTGATGCTGTTTTGATTACCCACGGGCATAAAGACCATATAGGCGGACTGGATGATGTAAGGGCTTTTAATTATATCTTAAAAAAGCCTATAGATGTTTATGCAAGTAAATTTGACCAGGACTCAATTAAAAGAGAATTTTATTATGCTTTTGCAAAATTCAAATATCCGGGTGTTCCAGTAATAAATCTTCACACAATTAATAACAAACCATTCATAATAAAAAACACTAAAATTATTCCGATTGAAACCCTGCATTATCATGTAAATGTTTATGGATTCAGAATAGGTAATTTTACATACCTGACTGATGCAAATTTTATTTCAGAAAAGGAAAAACAAAAAATTAAAGGTTCAAAAATATTGGTAGTTAACGCCTTAAGGAGAAAAAAACATATCTCACATTTTACATTAGATGAAGCCATTGCATTGATAAATGAAATTAAACCAGAAAAGGGTTATTTAACTCATATCAGTCATTTAATGGGACTACATGAAGATGTTGAAAAAGAACTGCCTGAGAATATAAAGATTGCTTATGATGGATTGGAATTAACTTTATAAGGCTGAGTTTTATGAATTACGGATTACGACTTTAGATTTTAGAATTAAGATTTAAGATTTATGATTGAGTCTACTCCGAAAAATCAATTTCCATCAATCTTCTTCACCTTTTTTAATATAAGCAAATTTATAGGATTGCCTGTTAAGCCATCAATATTATTTTGAACAAACCGCAAAACCTGATCATAATATAAAATAACAACCGTTGCTTCCTGCATTATCATATTATCCATCTTCCTGTATAGAACATATCTTAGCGAATCATTTTCTTCAAACTGAGATAATTCATATAATTTATCAAATTCGTAATTTGAAAAATGAGTGTAGTTTGGTCCTGCCGGGCAAAAGTTTTTACTGTAAAACAATGATAAATAATTTTCAGCATCAGGATAATCGGCAATCCACGATGCCCTGAAAAAATTCAGTTTTGCCTGTGCCTTCAACTCTTTTAAAGCTGCAGGAGGGTTCACATCAATTTTTATCTTTATGCCAATTTCAGATAACTGGTGTTGAATATATTTACAAAGATCAAGATAGTCGGCTGTTGTAGATAAAGTTATTGGAGGTAACCCTTCTCCGTTTGGAAAGCCTGCATCCGACAATAATTTACGTGCTAAATCGGGATTGTAATCATATCCTTGCATTCTGCTTGAATCAAAAGAAGGCAAACCCAAAGGTATTATGCCATAGTTTCCGGGTGTACCGATATTATTCCTCAAATACTTCATCATTTTTTTTCTGTCAAAACCATAATTAATTGCCTGTCTGACAGTTTTTAATCTTAAAGGATTTTTTCTTACAAGAGGTAAATTGATATCAACAAGTATTCCTAAGTATTCAGTGTTGAGATATGGCTGAGTAATCAATTTAAATTTATTCTGATACTTTGGATTTAACTGCCCTCTTTTAGTAAGCAATTCATCTTTATAGCTTGCATCAATCCCTGACATAAAATCAAGTTTTCCTTTAACAAATTCAAGAAAAGCCGATTGTTTATCAATTAAAAATGTGATTGCAACAGCATCAAGATATGGCAGACTTTCACCTTTAAATTTTTCAAAATAATTATGATTTTTTACAAAGACAAGCTTCACCCCTTCTTTCCACATCTTAAACTGAAAAGGGCCTGTACCGATTGGAAACTTCCTGAAATCCTTGCCATAATATTCAATAGCTTCTTTAGGAACAACCGAACAATACTGCATACTTAATATACTCAAAAATGGTGGAAAAGCTTGATATAACTTTATAATAAATACTGTGTCGTTTAATGCTTTAAATGAGTAAGTACTATTTTTTTGCTCAACATTATTAAAAACCCAAGCTCCGGGTGAAACAAGCTTCGTATCAACAATTCTATTAAAACAATATTCAAAATCATAAGCAGTTACTTTTCTGTGTTTAAAAACCTGATTATCATGAAAATAAACATCATTCCTTAAATAAAAAGTATAACATAACCCATCATCTGAAATTTCCCAATATTTTGCAATACATGGCTCAACTTCAAGTTTATCGTTCAACTGTATTAAGCCATTAAATAATTGGTTGCATGCCCAGATGTTTGACTGGTCTTTGGCAAAAGCCGGGTCTAATGAGGTAATTCCTGAGGCTTCGTTATATTTAAAAACGCTTAGTTTATTTTCATCTTTTCTTCTGTCACCACACGAAAGGAGAAAAAGAAAAGAAAGAAAAATAAAGATATTCTTTAAAAGAAAGAATTTTATATTTAATTTCTGAAACATTATTTCAGGTAATTATGAGACTATTTAAATTTAATCAGAATAACAATAATGTTTCAAAAATAGCTATTTTTCTTTTTAAATTTACATATCATCTTCAGAACTTAAAATTTAACAGAAAATTTCTTATATTTGCATAAAACATAAAGTTATTAATTTTTTAATAAACAAACGAAAGGAAAAATAAAAATGGATGATATTTTTTTAAAGTACATGGATAATAGATTTAAAGAAAAAGATCATCATTTATTTATAAAAAAGATAACTGAAAGCATAAATCATGGTCCTGTGATAACTATCTCACGGGAAGCAGGATGTTCTGCAAATAAAATTGCCGAAATGCTTGTATCTTCAATAAATGAAAATTATTATTTTAATTCTGATGATAAATGGAATTGGATAAACAGGGCTATAATTGCTGAATCAGCCAAAGAGCTTAATCTTCCACCACATAAGATCAAATATATTTTTGACTCTGAAAAAAAGGGCATAATAGATGATGTTATTTCTGCCCTTGCATCAAGATATTACAAGAGCGACATGCAGATCAAAAAAGCAATTTTCAAGCTTATTGAATTATACGCTATCAAAGGAAATATTATTATTGTAGGACGCGGAGGAGTTTCTCTTACAAATCATATTAAAAAATCATTACATATAAAATTGCAGGCACCACTTAATTGGCGAATTAATAAAATTAGTGAAAAACACAAGATTTCTTTTGATATCGCAAAAAAATATGTAACCGAAATGGATAAAAAACGAATACAACTTATTAATAACTTTATGGGTAGAAAGGCAGATAATTCAATATTTGACATCATTTTCAACTGCAAAACCATGAAGCAAATAGAAATAGTTGAGACAATTATTAAATTAGCTGAAATAAAAAAACTGATTTCAAAATAATATTGTTACTAATTTAATTTCACAGGATTTTTCACTTTTTCTTTTAATAAGGCAATATCAACCAGTTCAATCATTTCGTTTATATAATAGAAGTTCAATCCTTTAATGTAATCCTTTTTGATTTCATTAATATCTTTAATATTTTCGGATGATAGTATAATATCATTAATTTTTGCGCGCTTTGCAGCCAGAATTTTTTCTTTAATTCCACCAACAGGTAAAACTTTCCCACGTAAAGTAATTTCGCCTGTCATAGCCATTTTCGCCCTGACTTTACGTTGTGTAAATGCCGAAGCCAATGCTGTAAACATAGTAATTCCGGCAGAAGGTCCATCTTTTGGAGTAGCTCCTTCGGGTATGTGAATATGAACATTCCATTTTTGAAATACTTCAGTGTCAATATTCAGTATATTTGAATGTGCTTTTAAATATTCATAAGCAAGTGTTGCAGATTCTTTCATTACATCACCAAGACTACCTGTTAAAGTAAGTGTTCCTTTGCCTTTGCTAAGACTAACTTCAACAAATAAAATTTCGCCGCCTGTAACTGTCCACGCCAAGCCGGTAACAACACCTGCAACATTATTATTAATATTTTTGTCTCTCTGGAATATAGGAATACCCAAAATTGTAATTAAATCCTCTTCATTAATCTTCTTATTGTATTTTTTATTCATTGCAATAAATTTCGCCTTATTTCTGATTATTTTGGCAATATTTTTTTCCAGAGAACGAACACCTGACTCGCGTGTATAGTCATTAATAATTTTTTCAATTATTTTTTCATTGAAAATTAATTGATTTTTTTTAACTCCATGCTCCTTTAACTGTTTTGGAAGAAGGTGTCTTTTTGCAATTTCAGTTTTTTCTTCAATCAAATATCCGCTAATGTCAATAACTTCCATTCTGTCGCGTAAAGCAGGATGAATTGTGCTAAGAGTA
>JADFUO010000131.1 GCA_015222115.1 Bacteroidota bacterium
GTAAAAAGCCTGAAAAGATTTGCTCAATGAATCGTGTTGTTCGGAAATAAGTTCAATTTCAGGATGAGGGATATTGAATTTCCTGTTAAAAATTGTCGGTTTTCCGAAAACGATATATTCTTCGCCGGGTTTAAATTTATCTTTGATCCATTTAATTCCTTTAAACCAAACTAATTCAATTACACCTGTTTCATCTTTTAGATATGCTGATAATCTTTTGGCTCTGCTTTTTCCGATAAGCTGGATATTAGTGATTTCCCCTCGTAATTGAACATAAGACATATCACTAGTAATTTCCCTGACTTTATAAATTTTACTTTTATCAATATATCTGAAAGGAAAATATGTAAGCAGATCATCAAATGTAAATATATTCAATTCTTTTTTTAATAACTCGGCACGTTTAGGACCAACTCCTTTTAAATATTCGATTGATGTTTCAAGGATATTATATGACATTGAATAAATAAATTTAGAACAAATTTAAATAAAAAATCAGGCAAAAAAAAACTCCCCAAAAGGAGAGTTTTAATAAGAACATTTTATATATTAAAATTCCCAAAGATCATGTTCAAATTCAAATAATTCATTTTTGATTCTTTCAGCTTCAAACAAAGCATCCATACCGGTTGCATATTGCGAGATTTTTCTGTCATAAACATTTTGTTCTTTATAAACATAACTTCCGAACATTCTTTTCCAGAATATTTCATCATAAGTTCTTCTTTCGGCGCTATTAAACCTGTTAAACATTTCTGCTTTAGCCAGTATTGGTCTTGCTTCAGGAAAGTAAATCCAGAATAAAGGTTCAGGAATTTCAACACCTTCCCTTTCTTTCATCATAACAGGACAAATCCCAAGTATTCTGACAAGTAATTGCGAACGTTGTTTGTCAAAATACCAGTCTTCTTTAATCCTAAGACGCATAACTTTGGATGGATCAAATTCCGAATAAATAACAGTATCATACTCATCATAAGGAGGATATGGTCGATTTAGTATTGTATGGAAAGTATCAATCTGACTTGTTATAACTGCCTGATAAGTTAGTGGCACTAAAAATTCGTCAGTACCGGAAATATCATAAGCTGTAATTGACCCTTCTTTTAAGGCATCCATAATAATTTGCATAAAGCTTCTCCATCCGTGGTGTGGTTCTAACGGGTAATAAAACGGTTGATTTATTTTTTCGCGCATATCAATAACGCGCCATATTCTTTTAGACCACATAATATCTGCCTTTCTCAGTGGTGGATATGGAACAGGTTTTTTATCAATCATTCCTATGTCGGGAAAAAGTCCATCCTGTGGCGGGCTATCAAGTATTTGTGACTGTGAATTTATATTTATCGCTATTATCAAGCTTAGAGTGAATAACGAGATGAGTAGTTTTTTCATAATACCTCCTGTTAGGAAAAATTATATTTATTTTTAATCAATTGTAAGATTTATTGCATTTAATGTACGGGTTATGCCTTCAGGCCCAACTGCCTGTATGTTTTCAAAAAAGAATTTTTGTTTTCTTTTGGCATTCCTGATAATATTTATCATTTCTTCTGAAAACGTGTTACCTCTTGTACTTTTAGGTATCCAGTCTCCACCGATAATGGTAGCCATAGTAAAAGATTTAACTTCAAAATACAGATCAAATTCAAAATCCTTCATTGAAGGTATAATTGCATTAGCAGCTAATAAAGTATTTTTATTAATTGAACCTTCTTTTTGACCTGCAATTTCGGCAACAGGATCGGGGACTCTTTTTACACGGAATTCCCTTGATCCCATATTTATTCTTTTGCCTTCAAAATTTGCATCAGCAGTTACTACTGCTTTTTTCATACCTTTTGATACTCTTACTATCCAGTCTTTACCTTCAGGGTCACGTGTCAAACTAGCACCGGAAGTTATGCCCGGGTAAAGATTTTCAGCAGCCACTCCTGGAACTGAAATTGATACCGGATTATCAACTCCAATGTAAAACACATTCATTTTGGTAGCTGCTACAGTAAGTGAAGGCGGACCCACAATATAATCGCCTTTAAAATGAAAATTCAATACTTCACCGGCAGGGTTTAAGACTTTAATTATACCTGCATATTGTTGAGGTCCTTCGGTATTTCCTGGGAAAGATAGTTTTACAACTCCTTTTTTACCTACAACAGGAACAGCTCTGCTGATGTTTCTGCTTGTAATGGCGTCAACTCCCTTTAATACAAAAACCTCAGGGTTTTGTTTTGTGTCATAGGCAGCAACAAACACTTCAGCTTCATAGGTTTGACCTTTTAATATGTAAGAAGTTTTCGGAACAACTTTAGCATTAATTTCATCAAACTTAAAATCTTCGGCGGTTACAGAAGAATAGAGATGACTAACAACATCAAATTCAGCATTTTGAACTTCTGAAATAAATTTATTTAATATAGTTACATCTGCAGCTAAAATTGTATAATAAAAGTTATATTGTTCCCATGTAAGAGGTTTTCCGTCTGCATTATAGTATGGTCCTTTTGTGATTAATCCTATACGGTCACTATCAAGAGGTTCACCAGCTATCTCAAGCATTTGATCTCTGAAATTATTTATTTTCCTTTTTAGTTTTCCTGCTTCGCCGGTAGTTCCGTCTTCCGAACGGCCAAAGAAATATCGTGTTGGTTCAGTAAACATATCTTTGGCTCTAACTTGAGCTAATGGTGTATTTTTTGCCTGTTCAACTGTTTTTATCAAACCATCTGTACGTATGATAACAGCATATTTTACACTATCAATATATCTTATCAATTGTTCGGATAACTGCTTTGCTTTTTGTGCTTTTTCCCAGTAAGAACCTACTTTGTTAGGATTAATTTTATATTGTTGTTCAAATCTATCGTAAGTGTCATCAATTTTACTGGCAAAATTTGCTTTAGTATTTTCAACGCTTTTGTTAACTACAATAAATGCATCCAACATTTCTTTTGATACGTTAAGTGCCAAAAGTGCTGTCAACACCAGGTACATCATCGCAATCATTTTCTGTCGCGGGGTTTCCTTATATCCAGCCATAAATAATTATTGTAATTTTTAAATAAATATTTTTACTATATTACTAATTTTATTCAGTTTTAACTGTTTGGATTAAAACTCATAGCCGACAGCATATTTCCATATACTTTATTAAGGGCAGCTACTTTTTCTGTTAATATATCAATCTGTTCTTTGTAGGTTCCCATTTTATCAGCAGATTCATTAAGATTTTCAAGAAACTGATTCATGGTTTGCTGAAGTTTGGCAGATGATTCAACTTGCTGGTTTGTGCCTTGTAATTGCAATTCATATACAGCATTCAAAGCAGACAGATTATCTGATATTCTTTTTAATTGTTCATTATAAGAAGAACCTTCTGCAGCTGAAAAATCAAGAATTTCAACTGATTTTGAAAGAATTTCTGCTGATTTAGTATAATTTTCAACTAAATTATTTGCTGATTGTGTAGCTGCTTTAATACTTCCTGCAAATTCATGTGTAACTGCTAAATCGCTTTTAATTGATTCTGATGCTTGTGAATATGCATTTGAAAGATTAGCAGCACCGATGGATGCTTGTTTAATATTATTAGTGTATTCTATTGAAGCACCCGAATCCTGATTGAGCGATTCTGAAGTTTTTTTGTATGCCTTAGAAAGTTCACCGGCTGAAGCAGAAGCATTCTTTACATTTTCAACAAATTCATTTGTGGCAAGAGTTGCATTTGATACATCTTTTAATCTTGATGTTTGATCACTCAAATTTCGTAATCCCATGCCAAGGCTCTCAATCAACTCCGGACCGATTTTAGCTTCTGCAAGCAGGTCGTCTAATTTTTCGGTAACTCCAATTTTCTTTTGTTCACCAAGATCCATTCCATGATACATCCCTCCTAACTCAGGGTAAACCAAACTCCAGTCAGGTTCAACATGTGGTGGTTCAAATGCTGAGAAAAAGAATATTAACGACTCAGTACCTAAACCTACAACCAACATATAATCTGCATATGGATAGTGATTAATTTTAAAGAGTGCACCTAAAATTACGACTGACGCACCCCAGCCGTAGAGTTTAGCCATAAAATTTCTAAATCCTCTACTTCTTACTAAATTGTTTAAACCCATAATATTAAATAGTTAGGTAAATAATGATTTTTAATTTGAAATATATTATAAAAAATTAATTATAAACTTTTGAAGCACGTGCAGGATTATCATCCTTGTTTCTTCCGAGATAAGGCTGGATACACCTGAAACCGATATAGCATTTGGCTGTATCCTGATATTCATAAGCCCTGGTTGTAACTTGTAAATAATATGCAATATCTTTCCATGATCCTCCTCTTATTACTTTTCTTTTCATTGCAGGCGGATCGGATTCTTTCGCATTGTAAGTATAATTAGGATTCATATCCCATGTAAAACTATATGATGAAGGGTCATATGCACTGTTTGTCCATTCTGCCACGTTACCAGCCATGTCATAAATTCCCCAATCGTTTGAAGGATAATGGGCAACGATTACAGTACGCAAGCCACCATCGTCAATATAATTACCTTTAAGTGGTTTGAAATTTGCCAAGAAACAGCCTTTTTCGTTCCTTGTATAAGGACCTCCCCATGGAAACGGACTTAAACCATAACCTCCGCGTGCTGCCCATTCCCATTCGGCTTCGGTAGGCAATCGAAATTCGGCTAAACTGGTTCCTCCCTTTTTCCCTCTTATATAACTGTTTAACATTTCTGTTCTCCAAACACAGAATGCTCTTGCCTGCCTCCAGTTAATGCCTACTACAGGATAATTATCATAAGCCGGATGCCAGAAATATTTTTCTGTCATCGGGTCGTTAAATGAGTAAGTATAATCATGTATCCAAGATAATGTGTCCGGATAAACATTTATCACTTCTTTTCTAACATAAACCGACCTGTCTCTTAAACCTTGCGGACGGTTTGCTAAACTTGCATTCTCGAAATTTGCTTCCTGTGTAAAATCTTTGACAGCAGCAGCGTGTAAGTCAACCCAGTAATATTCGTAATTCAATTTTCGTGTATCAATTTCTTTTCTTCTGAAATATCTTTCATGTTCAGGTAAATACATATCTTCAAGAACATCTCTAACTTCTTGTTCATCACTTTGCCAGTCAATATCTTCGTCCCAGTTTAGATATGGAGGGTCGTATAATTCACCTGTTTTTTTATTTTCTTCAATTAAATAATCTTCTGGATTGAGTTCGCCAAGAAGAGTGCGGGCAATAGAATCTCTTACCCAATAAACAAATTGCCTGTATTCATTATTTGTAATTTCAGTCTCATCCACAAAAAAGGCTGATACTGAAATTGTTTTCGGCTCATGAAGTTGTGAATAAGTAATATCCTGATCACTAACACCCATTGTATAGCTTCCCTGAGGGATAAATACCATACCATATGGATCTGGTTGATAAAATGGTTTTGATTTCCTGTTCACTCCAACAAGTTCTCCATTTCCTGAATTGCTGCAACTACCCAGAAAGATTATTATTGCTAAGTAAATGAATAGTTTTTTCATGTTTTTAATATTTAATTGTCAAACTAACGGGAATTA
>JADFUO010000132.1 GCA_015222115.1 Bacteroidota bacterium
AACGGTACGTTTGGGATTAACAATTTGTCTGACAGCAGGCGGTATCGCCCTTACAGGGCTTTTGTTCGAATATTAATTCCATACCACAGGGTTTCGTTACACTACACCCTGTGCTATTACGTGTCGGGGCGTTGCCCCTAAAATCTTTATCCAGCACCTCAAAATAATATTTAGCCCAAATCATAAATCTTATGTATCTATAATCTTAAATATATTATCTTTGCAAATTCAAAAAAAAATTGACAATATCAAAACATTGAACCTTGAACAGTATTATAATTTACCCACAAAAACAATTTAGTACTAAAATATTATAAAACATGCTAAAAAAATTATCATTTTTAAAAACAGTTAATACAATAATACTTGTTTTAGTATTAAATCTTATCGGATTTTCACAAATATTGGAGCCTGTAAAATGGGAGTTCAGCAGCAGGAAAATTAGTGAAAACGAAGCTGAATTGATTTTTACAGCCAAAATTGAAAATAAATGGCATTTATATTCGCAGGATATTCCAATGACACCACCTGCTACAACTTTTACTTTTTCAGAAAACGGTAAATATGAGTTAATTGGTGAAGTTACGGAATCAGAGTCTATTGAGGAGTATGATTCTAATTTTGAAATGAATCTGAAATACTTTTCAGATAAAGCGATTTTTAAACAAAAAATAAAATTGTTATCCGGTTCTCCTTTTACTATCAAAGGTTTTGTAACATTTATGTGTTGTGATAACACAAGATGCCTGCCTCCAACGGATGTTGACTTTGAGTTTAAGTTTTCAGGAATAGAACAGGCATTTGCTGACAGTAAACCCCAGGAGCCGGAAAAAGTTAAAGATATTGGTAAAGATTATGAATCGGAGTTAAAGGAAGAGAAAAGCGAAGAATTAATAAGAGAATCTATAAAAATTTCAACAACTGCCTCAGAATCAAGAAGCGAATCTTTGTGGATATTTTTTATTATTGCTCTTTTGGCTGGCTTTGTAGGAGCATTAACACCATGTGTTTATCCTATGATACCAATGACTGTTACATTTTTTATGAACAGCAGTAAAAATAAAATACGTGCAAAAACAAATGCCTTGTTTTATGGACTTTCAATAATAGTAATTTATACTTTTATTGGTGTGCTTGTTACGGTTTTGTTCGGTTCGGAATCAATAAAAAATATAAGCAGTAACTGGATAACAAATATTATATTTTTCTTATTATTTACGGTTTTTGCGGCATCTTTCTTTGGTTTGTTTGAGTTTGTTTTGCCCTCATCATTAACCAATAAATCTGATAAACAAGCTGATAAAGGTGGTTTAATTGGAACATTCTTTATGGCTCTCACTTTAGTTCTTGTGTCATTTTCATGTACTGCTCCTTTTGTTGGTGGTATTTTAGTTGAAGCATCCACAGGAAGTATAATTAAGCCAACAATCGGGATGTTTGGCTTTTCGTTAGCTTTTGCATTGCCTTTCACAGTATTAGCATTTTTTCCTTCCTGGCTTAACAAATTACCTAAATCGGGTGGTTGGTTAAATTCGGTAAAAGTTGTTCTTGGATTTATTATCCTTGCACTTGGCATGAAATTTCTTCTTGTGCCGAACCAGGCATTAGGGTGGGGAATAACACGTGAATTTTTTATAGCGGTTTGGATAGTATTGTTTACTTTGCTGGGTTTTTATTTATTGGGAAAAATTAAGTTTGCTTACGACAGCGATATAAATTATATTGGTGTGCCTCGTTTATTATTGATTATTATAACATTTACATTTGTTGTTTATTTGATACCAGGTATGTTTGGCGCACCTTTAAAAGCAGTTTCAGGTTTTTTACCTTCTGAATCGTCTTTTAATTTAATCGAAATTATTAGTAAAAGCAAAGGGAGTGCTGTTTCTTCAGACTATAAATCAAATATTTGTGAAGAACCTAAATATGCTGATTTGTTTAAATTACCTCATGGATTACAAGGATATTTTGATTATGAACAGGGATTAGCTTGTGCAGAAGAATTAAATAAACCGATTCTTCTTGATTTTAAGGGGCATGCATGTGCAAATTGTAAAGTGATGGAAAAAACTGTATGGTCTGATCCTGAAGTGTTAAAACGTTTGAGTGAAGATTATGTTATTATTGCTTTATATGTTGATGACAGAACAGAACTTCCCGAATCTGAATGGGTAACCTCAACTGTTGATGGAAAGGTTAAAAAAACCATTGGGAGAAAAAATACTGATTTTCAAATATCAAGATTCAATGTAAATGCACAGCCCTATTATGTTTTACTTGACCATAATGAAGGGCTTTTAGTTGAACCAAGGGCTTATGATAAAGATATTGATGAATTTGTTGATTTCCTTGATAATGGTGTCAGGGAGTTTGAGAAGAGGCAAGAATAAGATGGAATAATGGAATAATGGAGTGATGGAGTAATGGAGTAATGGAGTAATGGAGTGATGGAGTAATGGAGAAAAAAAAGTTTCCTATTTTACATTTGCCCGGGTTAGTTTTTATTTCTTAGTTGCTGTAATTATACTTTAATCCTATTACAATTCTTCCGTAATTATTATTAACATCATTATGATTTTTTAAGTCATAATGATAATCGGTTTTTAAGATATACATTTATAGATTTCGGCAGGACAGTTATCCTGTCTTTTTCACCCTTTCCATCTCTAACAACAATCTGATTATAATTAAAATCAATATCTTTTACTCTTAAACTTAAACATTTTTTTCTGTTCTAATACTATAATGTCTTAACTTTATTTGCGACCTAACCTGGTCTAATAATTTTGGTTTTTTCATTTTTTTTGTATTATTATTTTTTTGTAGTTTTGCTTTAAAATTATTAAATATTTGTATTTGCAGTGTTTTTACAATCAATATTTTAATAATTTACTGAATATTAATTAATTTAACAAAAGTCTAACGAGTAATAGACTGCAATATTGCAGTATATTACGTAGTTAGGCTTATCAACAAGGAGGATTAATAATGAGCGAAAAGCCCAAAATTAGATTTCCAAAGATAGACACACAACATCTTGATCAGGATGAAGAATATTTTTATCTAATAGAATCGAATGATAAAGAAAGAAAAATTCTCTTTCATGAATATGCTGAAATATATAAAATAATGGGCTTGTATGAACAATTGTTCTATGAACGCCTTAAATGTAATTCTCCGAGCAAGGTAGCGGAAGCACTTAAATATGCTCTGTCTCAGGCTCAAGAAAACTTTACGGAACTTCGCGTACTGGATTTAGGAGCGGGTAATGGGATAATGGGTGAGGAATTAAGAAA
>JADFUO010000133.1 GCA_015222115.1 Bacteroidota bacterium
AGCAAATACAGTTCTTTAAGTAAAGGAATGGTAGAATGTTGCCGCAGGATTGTTCATTAAAAGGCAGATATAGACAAACTGGTTAGCGGTTATACGTTATATGCCTGCCACGTGAAATGCGAATTTGTGCCTGACCTGTTGGGAGGAATGACCATATCAGTAAGCATATTTCACTGTGGTTAAAGGTTATAAGTTATAAGTTCAACCTTATCAATTTATCTCTGCGCCTCTGCGTCTCTGCGTTTAAATCTTTTAACCCGCATCATGCAACTCGCAACCCATAATAATCAATCTTCGGACTTTAGCCATTTAACCATTGAGCTACCAATCCTGTGAAAATCAACGAAGTTGAATCAAAGCATTCCACAGGGTTTAGCTATTCAAACCATCATTACCGTTGAATGTTTTTCTTCTTTCCCCAAAACAAAATAACAAATCCAAGAATAATAAACGGAATACTTAATAATTGCCCCAAATTCAAAACCCAGTTACTTTCAAATCCAACCTGTGGTACTTTAAAAAATTCAATTATAAATCTGGCACCGAATACTAAAATTAAGAACATTGCAAATAAAAATCCTGTTCGTGGAGCACCGTTTTTCTTATAATAATATGTTAACAGGAAAATGAAGATCAGTAAATATGATAACGCTTCATAAATTTGAGTCGGGTGGCGGGGTTCAACTGCATGACGTGGATCAAAAGCATTAACAAAAATAAATCCCCATGGCATATCTGTTACGGTGCCGTAAATTTCGGAATTTATTAAATTGCCCATCCTGATAAAAAATCCCGCTAAGGCAACAACTATAATTATTCTGTCTAAAATCCATAAGTAAGGTTTCTTGCTTCTTTTTGAAAAGATAAATAACGCTATCAATATTCCGATTGCAGCCCCATGACTTGATAAACCACCTTCCCATATTTTGAATATTTCTAACGGTTTACTTAAGTAAAGTTCCGGTTCATAAAACAAACAATGCCCTAAACGGGCACCGATTATGGTTGCAATCACCATGTATGTTGTAAGTTCGTCAAGTAATTTTACAGGAACATGCTCTTTTTTAAAAATCTTCTGAAGGATAATATATCCCAGCACAAAGGATAAAGCAAATAAAACGCCATACCATCTTATAGAGAAACTTCCAATTGAAAATATTTCAGGACTTATATCCCATGTAATAAAATTTGGAAGCATATTTAATTTTTTAACTGGCAAAGGTAATGAATATAATTTGATAAATTATACAATACAAAATTCTATTTGCACCCTAAACATCAATTTTTCTCGTTATATTTGCAACTTCTATTTTATGCCCTGAATAGTGAAAAAAATATATATTCTTGTTTTAAAATCTTATATAGGTCCGTTAATAATGACTTTCTTTATTGCATTGTTCATTCTTGACATGCAATTTTTATGGAAATATGTTGATGACCTTGTGGGAAAAGGACTTGAATGGTATTTAATCGGCAAATTACTGTTTTATGCCTCATCAACATTTGTGCCTCTCGCACTGCCCCTTGCAATTTTGCTATCTTCTTTAATGACTTTCGGAAATTTGGGCGAACATTATGAATTAGTAGCCATGAAAGCTGCCGGTATCTCAATATGGAAAATTATGAAACCCCTCATAATTTTATCAATTCTTATTTGCCTTTTAGCTTTTTATTTTTCCAACAATATTTTACCGGTTGCAAATCTGAAATTCCAGTCATTACTTTATGACATACGCAAAAAGAAGCTGACTTTCAATATTAAGGAAGGTGTTTTTTATAATGGTTTGGATGGATACACTATTCGCATCGGAAAAAAAGACAAAGATGGAATACGCATTGAAGATGTTATGATTTATAATCATACAAAAAGATTAGGGAACATTGATTTAACCATAGCAAAATCAGGAAGGATGGAATCAACTCCCGACGGACGATATATTATTTTTACTTTATTCGATGGTTATAATTACCATGAAAAAGTTGATGTAAAAGGTTACAGAATTACAAGACCTTTTCAACGCACTCATTTTCAGGAAGAATGTCGACGCTTTGATCTCAAATCATTTGAATTAAACCGCACTGATGAAATCCTTTTCAAGGATCATTATATGATGTTGAACATTGCCCAGCTCAATAAAGCTATTGACAGTCTGTCCACAAAATTAGAAAAGAAAAAAACCGATTTTAAATCTTCTTTCATTAAAAACAACTATAGGTTTTATTCAAATATTGATACAACAAAGAAAATTATTGATACATTAAAAAATCTAAAGCCGGAATTTCTTGATAATTTTACTCGTAATGAAAAAGAAGAAATTCTACAGACTGCTATTATTAACTCGAAAAATATTAAAAACAACATTACTTATAATATTGATGATATTGCCGCAAAAAATAAAATTATTATTAAACATAAAATCATCTGGCATAAAAAATTTACACTATCGTTTGCATGTTTTGTTTTATTTTTCATTGGCGCCCCCTTAGGAGCAATCATCAGAAAAGGTGGATTAGGATTACCGGTTGTTATTTCAGTTCTGTTTTTTATACTTTATCATATAACTTCTATTACAGGGAAAAAATATACTGAGGCAGCAGTAATGGATCCAAATATTGGTATGTGGTTATCATCAGCCATTTTATTGCCTATCGGAGTATTCCTGACTTATAAGGCAACCACAGATTCGCCGCTTTTAGATGCAGACGCATGGAGAAAATTTTTCATAATGATATTTGGTAATTTTCAGAGAAAAAAACAACAACTATGAAAATCCTGATGCTTTGTAATAAATCTCCGTATCCTCCCAAAGAAGGAGGACCTATTGCCATGAATATGATTATTGAAGGGCTGATAGACGCAAATCATCAGGTAAAAGTTCTTGCAATTAATACAAATAAATACTTTACTAACATAAATGAAATTCCTGAAGAATACAGGAAAAAAACAAATATTGAAGCCGTTTATATTGACCTTTCAATAAAACCGCTTGATGCTTTTTTAAATCTTTTCACAAATAAATCTTATCATGTTCAAAGGTTTATATCAAAGAATTTTGAAAATAAATTAATTGAGATACTGAAAAATGAAAGCTTTGATATTATTCAATTAGAAACACTTTTTATAACTCCATACATTGAAACTATCCGGAAGTATTCAAAGGCAAAAATTGTTCTCAGGGCTCACAACATTGAACAC
>JADFUO010000134.1 GCA_015222115.1 Bacteroidota bacterium
AAAAGGGTTGTTTGCGAAAAAAAATACCATGCAGCCTCTGAATCGGAAGAAATGTTTAAAGAAGTTGGAATAAATCTGGAATACTTTAATAATGATATTCAGAAGTATGAGAATCAATGATATTCAATTTTAGATTTAAGATTTTCAATAACTTCGTAAATCAGAAATCGTTAATAGTTATTCTTAAATCAAAAAAATACTTACTTTATGGACGGACACTTCTTAGTATGCAGGCGCTTCTCCCCAAAAATTAAAATATTCATCAGCATCTTCTCCGAATGGTTCTACATCTTCACCTAAAACCTTATATGTGCATTTTTGTCCTACGATTAAAGAAAATACAATTTCATATTCTTTGTCTTCACCGTTTATCATTAAAACTTTTGCGAGGTCTTTGTGTTCGTGTTGATCTCCAAGGTTCTCATGGCATATCGGGCAATAAACTTCAAGATGTTCTCCATCAATAAGTTTAAATGATTTGTGTTTAACTACCGAATATTCACCTAAATGTGGGCTTAATAACATCAGACCTACACTGCCATCTTTTGTTTTTACAGAAAAAATAATTTTATTATTAGGTTTTAACTGACCTCTGCATTGTGGGCATAAGAAATCGTTTTCTTTCATGGATTAAATTTGTTTAAAATTGATTTTGTAAAAATACTAAATATATTTATTTAAAACTTCTTGTTTATTGTACTAATTGGTTACAAACTGCTAAAAATATCTTTAATGTCAAATATTCCAAATAAGTGTGCTGAAGTTAGCAGAATAACAATTACTATTACCCATCTAACGAAATTTACACCTTTGCTCACAGCTAATCTTGACGCAACAAAGGCACCGATAAAAGTTCCGATAGTAAGAACCAGACCATATTTCCAGTTAACCTGTTTATCTAAAATAAATATTATTAGTGTAAAAGGTGTGTAAAGTAAAACTATTAAAACTTTTATCGCATTTGCTTTAACCAGATCATAACCTGCTCCAATAACAATTCCCGCAAGTAAAAAATATCCTACACCAACATGAATAAATCCACCGTAAACCCCTATTAAAAAGAATATTAAAATTTGAGTAAAACCGGTTTTTTTTTCTATCAATTCCTTCCGTCCGTAAAGCAATTTATCGGGTTTGTATAAAATGAAAAACAGCATAAAAAGCATAATAACTGCAACAGCTATTTCAAATACTTCCTCATTAATATCAACAGCTATCCATGCACCAACCAATGAGCCGATAATTGCCGGAATAGCCAGAATAATTCCTTTTCGGAAGTCCAGAACTTTTTGCTGTTTGAAACTTGCTACTCCTGTTAGTGTTTGACCTAATATTGCGATACGATTTGTGCCGTTTGCAATATTTGCCGGCAGTCCCAAAAACATTAAAATTGATAGTGAAACAATTGAGCCGCCGCCTGCCAGCGTGTTGATAAATCCAACCAAAATACCCGATACAATCAATGCTGTAATTTCTATCCAGGTCATAAGAATTTTTTTAATGCTTCAAATATATTGATTTTAATTTATTTAACCTGAAAAATTAACAAATTGGTTATTGAGTCCAATACCTAAAAAGTCATCTCATGGCTATTAAATCATTAAGACATATTAACCTTCCTGCCAAAAACCGAAACAATCATATATAAAATTATTAATCCTGCAGGAAATAATATCCATGAAGAAACACCATAGGCAGATAGAACAGAACCAATAACAACAGACACAAACCCAACTGTTAATGCATAAGGCAACTGTGTGCGAACATGCTCAATATGATTACATGAACTTGCCAATGAGCTAAGAATGGTAGTATCGGAAATAGGTGAACAATGGTCGCCAAACACAGAACCTGCTAATATTGACGATACTATATTATAAAAAATAGCAATAGAACCATCATAATCTAATCCAAAATCCTGTGATATTAACCATCCTGCCGGCAGCATCATAGGATACAAAATCGCCATAGTTCCCCAGGAAGAACCTGTTGAGAATGCGATAAAAGCCGAAAACACAAAAGTCAAGGCAGGAAGTAAGTAAGGCGAAATTTTTATATAGGATAAACTGTAAGCAATAAATTCGGATGTGTGCAAATTATAAGTTATTAAGGCAAGCGACCATGCTAAAATAAGAATAAGTATAGCCGGAAGCATGGTCCGAAAGCCATTAATAAGACTGTCAACAGTTGCTCTTAGATTAAGTAATCGCTGGCTTACAGTCATTATAATTGCAATCAAAGTTCCAAGCAATGATGCCCATAATAATGATTTAAAAGAGTCGGCAGCAGCAATTATTTCCATTAAGTCTGCATCATGACCTGCAGCTTTTCTTCCTGTTACAATCAGACTGATTATTGTACCAATAATTATAACCAGTACAGGAACCACAGCATTATACCAGCGTGCTTTAATATTTTCATAAACTTTCAGTTCGTCTGTTTTGTTTGATAATTTATTTGAGCTATTTGAATTATCTGCCAAACCCAATTTTCTTGCCTTACGCTCGGCTTTGAGCATCGGTCCGAAATCACGTTTTTTGAAAATGAGTATCAGTATAAAAGCTAAAGTAAAAATCAGGTAAAAACGGGTATTGAGAGAATTGATAAAAACACTGTACGCACTTTCGGAAATACCAATGGCATTAATGCCTTCCTGAATATAGCTCAGTTCAACACCTATCCATGTTGTAATTAAAGCGAGTGAGGCAACCGGAGCTGCTGTAGAGTCAACAATATAAGCCAATTTTTCGCGGGAAATTCGCAAACGGTCGGTTACTGGACGCATGGTATTTCCTACAACAAGTGTGTTTGCATAATCATCAAAAAAGATCACAATTCCAAGGAGCCAGGTAATAAATTGTCCGGAAACAGGGCTATCCGCATATTTTGATAAAATCTTCACCACACCTCTCATCCCGCCGTTTTTCGTTATCAGGCTAACCATTGCTCCTATCAGCATAGAAAATATAATGATAGCAAGATGGTCCTTATCACTCATTGACGTAATTATATAAGTATCAACAATGGCAAGCAATCCATGAAATATTGCAACAAAAAAAGCACTTCCCTGATAATAGAATATTATTGTAGTTCCCACCAATATACCTATAAATAATGCACTATAAACCTCCCTGAAAACCAAAGCCATCAAAATAGCAATCAAAGGCGGTAAAATAGACATCCATAATGGTATCGGAGTTATATCCTTTGACCAGGAAAATTCATCAATTTTGATGGAAAGAGTTTCTTTTTCCGAAAATTTATAATCAAACTCTGCTACATCATTTAAAACAGCTAACTCAATTATTGAGTCATTAATTAAAACATTAATATTTTTATTCTGATATATTTTTATTTGGTCAGGATTTTTCAGGACAATTTTAATTCCGGCAGCAACATTCTGAACGATAATTGACGGGAGTTCAATTTTTATATCATTCTGCGAAAAGGTGCTGTCATTAATTGATTGTGCATTAAGGTTTAATGCAGGTAAACAAACAATTAATATTAAGTAAAAGATATACTTCCTTAACACAATTATTGATTTAAGTTTTTGGTAAAAATAAGGAAGTTTATTGAAATGCCAAGAATGGTGTAAAATATTGAAATGAATTTATTAATTTTGTTATTTGTCGGAAATTTATCAAATTATTCCTTTTATAGCTCTAATGATCCCATCCGTATCAAAACCACATTCCTTATGTAATTCAGCCTGTGTTCCATGCTCAACAAAATTGTCGGGGATGCCAAGACGTTTTATTTTTGCATTGTAATTATTATCAGCCATAAATTCAATTACTGCACTGCCAAGCCCTCCTATTATTGTTCCATCTTCAATAGTAATTATTTTTTTGAACTTACCGAATACCTCATGCAATAATTTTTCATCAATAGGTTTCAGGAAACGCATATCATAATGAGCAGTATTTATTTTTTCTTTTTCAAGTTTTTTGCATGCATCAACAGCATAATTACCAACATGTCCGATTGTTATCAGTGCAATATCTTTTCCATCTTTAATTTTTCTGCCTTTCCCGATTTCCAGTTTTTTGAAAGGTTTTTTCCAGTCAGTCATTACACCACGTCCTTTCGGATACCTGATTGAAAATGTCCCCATTCCTTCCAGTTGGGCAGTGTACATCAGGTTTCGTAGTTCTTCTTCATTCATCGGAGCAGACACAATAATATTAGGAACTGTCCTTAAATAAGCAAGGTCAAAAGCACCGTGATGTGTTGCACCATCTTCACCAACCAACCCACTTCTGTCAAGGCAAAATACAACATGCAGTTTTTGAAGTGCAACATCATGAATTACCTGGTCATAGGCACGCTGCATAAAAGTTGAATAAACATTACAAAATGGTATCAATCCCTGTACGGCTAATCCTGCCGAAAAAGTAACCGCATGTTGTTCGGCAATGCCAACATCGAATACCCTGTTTGGCATTTTTTTCATCATTAAATTCAAAGAACAACCTGTTGGCATAGCAGGAGTAATTGCTACAATTTTATCATTTTTTTCAGCCAGTTCAATAATTGTTTCTCCAAAAACGGTTTGATATTTTGGCGGAAGTTTACCAGAAGAGTGTTTTTCAACTATTTTACCTGTTTTTTTGTCAAAAGTTCCGGGAGCATGAAATCTGATCTGGTCATTTTCTGCCTGTTTAAAACCTTTTCCTTTTACAGTAATAATATGCAGCAATTTAGGACCTGGTATCCTTTTCATATCTTTCAGCAATTTTGCCAGTCTTATAACATCATTTCCGTCAATAGGACCAAAATACCTGAAATTAAATGATTCAAAAAGATTACTTTTACTGAGAAGAGAACCTTTAATAGCACTTTCAATTTGCTGTATAATACGCTGGGAGTTGGGCCCATACTTACTTACTTTGCCCAGTATTTTCCAGATGATATTTTTCAGCCTGTTATAAGTTTTTGAGATTGCAATATCAGTTAAATATTCTTTTATTGCTCCGACATTTTTATCAATTGCAATACCGTTATCATTAAGAATAATCAGGAGGTTTGCTTTTGAAACTCCTGCATTGTTCAATGCTTCCATTGCCATGCCACCAGTCATAGCACCGTCACCGATTACTGCTATATGCAGGCGCCTATTTTTATTTTTCATTTTAGAGGCAATCGCCATACCCAAAGCAGCAGAAATTGAAGTAGAGGAATGTCCGACACCAAAAGCATCATACTCACTTTCACTCATTTTTGGGAAGCCGCTAATGCCTTTGTACATCCTGTTTGTATGAAATTGATCTTTTCGTCCGGTAAGAATTTTATGGGCATACGCCTGATGACCTACATCCCAAATCAATTTATCAAAAGGAGTATTATAAACGTAATGTAAAGCTACTGTAAGCTCAATAGTGCCTAAGCTTGCTCCCAAATGCCCTGGATTTGTGGAAATAACATCAATAATAAACTGCCTTATTTCATCACATAGTTTTGGAAGTTCCTCCTCTTTAAGTTTCCTTAAATCAGAAGGATAGTTTATTGATGATAACAGTTTTCCGGGTTTAGCTGACATAAATAATACCTGATAATTTTTTACCCTGCAAATTTATAACATTAAATATAATTATAATAATAAATTTTGTCTATATCTTTTTTATAATAAGCCGAGTTCAAGGAGCGCAGTTTCCGACATCATATCTTTATTCCATGGTGGCTCAAAGGTTAATTCAACTTCAACATCTTTTATGCCTTCAACAGTCTTGACCTTTTCATTAATTTCTGCCGGAATATTTTCGGCAACAGGGCAATTCGGTGAAGTTAAGGTCATCAGTATTTTAACATTTTTATCATCATCAATATTAATCTTGTAAATCAAACCCAGATCATAAATATTAACAGGAATTTCAGGATCAAAAACTGTTTTTAAGGTTTCTATGATTTTATTTTCAAGATGTTTGTTAGTGTTTTTTTCTGTCATTTTAAGTAATATAGAATTGGGATTAATCAGTTTATTAATCAATTCATATTTTCTGGTTTTAAGGGTAAATTGTTAAATGGTATATGGGTATAAAGGTATAAGGGTATAAAGGTATTCCTCTTATTTCCCCTATTTCCTTTATTTCCCTTATTTCCCAGTTCAATAATTATTTTTTAAGAAATTTTTATTGTTAATTTAATACTGATTAGTTACAAACTAATTGTTTTGTAAAAATATTAAAAATAATTAAAGAAACAGGGTTACTTTTTATCATTTTTCTGAATTAATAGATATAGAAGTTTTATTAATCAATTATAAACAAAATTTAATCTAAAAAATTGAATGATAGTATTTACAGAGAGAGAGTTAATCTGCTGATAGGCAGCAGGGAAAGAAGTTCTATTATAAAACTAATTTATCTGCCTCAGAATTTATTTCATTCTTAAGTATATGATTATTACAATCA